>DATJTM010000471.1:0-6217 GCA_035503395.1 Luteitalea sp. | reverse complement strand
CAAAGTCCGACGGCTACACCTGGTCGTTGACAGTCCCGCATTTCGCAATCACGCATGGGCAGGCGGGAAGCGCTACTCGGGGAGGACCAGTCCCTTGCGCACGGCGTACAGCACCAGTTCCGCCGCCTTGTGCACACCGAGCGTGCCCATCAGGTTGGCGCGGTGCACAGCCACGGTGTTGACCGAGAGATTGAGCAGCGAGGCGATTTCCTTGTTCGACTTGCCGTGGGCGATCAGTTGCAGCACCTGCTTCTCGCGTTGCGTCAACTGATCGAAGGCGTCGGGTGGCTCGGGCTTGTCCTGCTTCTCCTTGAGGGCACGGATCAGGACGTGCGCCAGTTCGGGGCTCAGGTACTGCTGCCCGGACGCGACGGCGCGCACGGCGCGCGTCAGGTCCGTCTCCAGGGCACTCTTGAGGATGTAGCCGGACACCCCGGCATCGAGCGCGCTGCGCACGTACTGGCCGTCGGAGTACATGCTCAGCACGAGGATCTTCGTCTCGGGCCGATCACGCAGGATCTCGCGCGCCGCATGGATGCCGTTGGCGTCGGGCATCGACATGTCCATCAGCACGACGTCGGGCTTGGCCTGCCTGGCGAGCGCGACACCGTCCTGTGCGCTGCCTGCCTCTCCGACGACGGAGAAGCCGGGATCCTCTTCGAGGATGCGGCGGAAACCCTGACGCACCAGGGCGTGGTCGTCGACCAGAATGACGCGGATCACGGCTCACGCTCCTGAATTGCACAAGTGCAGAATTTCAGAATTTCACGCATAGGGTCGTGGCTCGATCGTAATGACATTCTGAAATTTCGAGATCGTGAAATTGTCTGCGCTACGCCCGCTCCGGCACGCGCACGGTGACGCGAGTTCCCCCGAGCGGACTCTCGCCGATGGTCAGGCTGCCGCCCATCAGCGCGGCCCGTTCGCGCATGCTCGTCAGGCCGAGCCCCGGCGTCGAGGAGCCATCCATCGCGAGACCACGCCCATCGTCGTCGACAACGAGGACGACGCCGGCGCTGTCGCGACTGGCCATGACCGCGACCTCGGATGCCCCGGCGTGCCGCACCACGTTGGTGAGGGACTCCTGCAGCACACGATACAGGTGCGTGGCGACTTCGGCGGGGAGTCCGGTGAAATCACCGCTGGTGCGCACCTCGATCGGCAACCCGACCTGCCGGGTCACCAGGTCCACGTGCGACCGCAGCGCATGCTCCAGGCCGAAATCGTCGAGGACCACGGGATGCAGGGCGCGCGATCGCTGGCGGATGCCATCGAGGACCTGCTTGGCCAGGTCCTGCAGTTCGCCGAGTTGCGCAGACACGTCCGGAGCCGGCGTGGTGCCCTGATCGACGTGACGCCGGGTCCGCGACAGGCCGAACCCGAGCGCCGTCAGGACCTGCCCGAACTCGTCGTGCAGCTCGCGCGCGAGTGCCGACTGGACATCTTCCTGAAGGCGGATCATGCGCCACGACAACGCGCGGCGTTCCGCCGACACCTGTTCGAGCGCGCGGATGCTCCGTCGGACGACCACCGTCACCGTGGCGCCAGCGACCAGCAGTGCCGCCACCAGTCCGGCGTTGAGCCAGCGGATCTGGCGGTCGACGGCGTCGTACACGGCCCTGGCCCGGGCGGTGCCCTCGGCATCCGCAGCGGTGTTGTCGATCAGCAGCTGCGACACCTGATGGGTAAGTTCTGCCTGACGGGCGCGGGCGTCTGACGTGAAGACTGCCAGCGCCTCGGCCTCGCGGCCGGCTGATGCCGCCGCGAACCCGCGATCGAGGGCCGACCACATCCGTCGGGACGCCTCGTCGAGCTGCTGGGCCTGTGCGGGCGGACGGGCGACCGGGGCCAGTTGTCGTTCGCGCTCGAGCGCCTGCTCCAGGTCGACCCGCAGCCGATCGAAGGCCTGCCGCCAGGCGACCAGCGGATAGGGCTCACGCCGATCGGTCATGTCGCGCAGCGTGTCGGCGATGGTCGCGACGTTGTTGTCGATGCGAATCAGCTGCAGGGTGTCGAGGCGATGCCGCTCGGTGAGCGCCACCTGCTCGTCGCGCAAGCGCCGGACCTCGCGTCCGGCGTAGAGCGACACCGCCACGACCATCGCCGCCGAGAACAGCACACCGGCGACCAGCCAGGCGACGGGTCGCCAGGTGGAGTCGGTGCGAGGCATCGGTGCGTCGGCCATCAGGAGCGAAGGATCAGCGCGGTGAGCGAGAGGTAGACTGGCGAGCCATGACGTCGCACGCGGGCCACCCACGGGCGGCTCACCGGCTGCTCGTGAGCGCGGCACTCGCGCTCTGGACCTCGGCAGTCTATCTGACCGGCTCGACAGGGGTGACGGTGACGACGCGAGCGGCCGCCGCACAGCCGGCGCCAGCGGCGACGGAGGACGAGGCGCGACAGCGTTGCGGCACCGCCTGCCACCGCTTCCCCCCTCCCGACGTACTGCCCCGGGCCGCCTGGCGCGACGAGCTGGTGCGCATGCAGCTGCTGATGGACGGCGTGCCCGAGCCGGCCGGCATGCCGGGCGCCGCGACGGCGATGATCCCGCTGCCGCCGGACATGTTGCGCATCCAGCGGTTCTACGAGTCGCGCGCCCCCGAGGCGCTACCTGCGCACACGCCGTGGCCGGCCGTCGACCAGGCACGGCTCTCGTTCACCCGGCGACCGCTGGCAGCGGCAGCCCCGCTGCGCGTGTCGCATCCCGCCATCGCCAACGTGCGGCTGCTCGACCTCGACGACGATGGCCGCGTCGAAGTCGTCGCCTCGGACATGCGGGCCGGGCTGCTGCTGGCAGGCCCGCCGACCGCACCTGACGGACTGCGCCCGATCGCCGAGGTGCCGCACCCCTCCCACATCGAACAGGTCGACCTCGATCGCGACGGGCTGAAGGATCTGCTCGTCGGCGATCTCGGCTCCTTCCAGCCCGCCGATCACAAGTCAGGCGCGATCGTGTGGCTCCGACGCGGCAAGGACGGCACCTACACGCGCACCGTGCTGGTTGAGAAGCTCGGACGCGTCGCCGACGTGCGAGCCGCCGACTTCGATGGCGACGGCGATCTCGATCTGGTGGCGGCCGTCTTCGGCTGGCGACGGTCAGGCAGCCTGGTGCTCTTCGAGAACCGCACCACCGACTGGAAGGCACCGAGCTTCATCGCCTCCGAACTCGACGCCCGCCACGGCGCCATCCACGTCCCGATTGCCGATCTCAACGCCGACGGCCGCCCCGACATCGTCGCGCTGTTCGCGCAGGAGCACGAGACCGTCGTCGCCTTCATCAACACGGGCAAGGGCATGTTCAAGACCGAGACCGTGTTCACCGCGCCACACCCGAACTGGGGCTCGTCGGGCATCGAGCTCGTCGATCTCGACAAGGACGGCGACCTCGACGTGCTGCACACGCACGGCGATACGTTCGACGATTTCGTGCTGAAGCCGTACCACGGCATCACCTGGCTCGAGAACACGGGCACGTTCCCCTACACCGAACACGGCGTCGCGACGCTGCCCGGCGCACATCGTGCGCTGGCGGCCGACCTCGATGGCGATGGCGATCTCGACATCGCGGCCTGCGCGCTCGTGGCGGGTGGCGGAGGCGCGCAGGAAGCGACGCTCCCGGCCGTCGTCTGGCTGGAACAGACGACACCGGGCACGTGGGCGCGTCACACCATCAAGGCCGGTACGCCCGCCCACGCCACGCTCGACATCGGCGACGTCGATCGCGATGGTCGTCCCGATCTCGTCGTCGGCAGCTTTGCCTTCGGTCCGGCGATGGACAGCGTGGTGGACGTGTGGGGGAATGGACAGCACGGCAAACGGTAATTTCACAATTTCGAACTGCATAATTTCATCATCAGCACCAGCCTTCGAGGCATCGGTGAAGGTCGTGAAATTTTGAAATTCTGAAATTAGAAATTACGGCGCCGCGATCCTGAACGCCGTCGTCTTGCTGTCGCCACCACGCTCGTCGCTGACCGACACGCGCAGTTCGTACAGGCCCGGTGCGAGGCCGTCGATTGGAATGCGCTGGAGTTGCGGGAACCGTCCCTCCTGGTCGAATGTCATCGCGTCGAGTGCCACCGACGAGACGACGCGGCCCTGCGAGAGCAGGTCGATCCGGCCGCGTGTCGCACGCCCACGGCCGTACGCCGTGAAGAAGAACGCCAGTTCCCTGTCGGACGCCTTGCGAGTCGGCACGCCGATGTCTGGATAGAGCAACAAATCGCCCACGTAGAGGGGATTGGCGGCGTCGCGCTCGCCAGCAGCGACCCGTTCGGAGCGGCGGACGACGACCACGCTGCTGACTCGCGCATGGGTCGACTCGGGCGCGGGCACGGAGACCGTCGAGATGCGCGCGGCGCTGCGCGTCGACTTCGCATCGTAGGCCATCGCTTCGACGCTGTAGGCGCCCGGTAGCAGCTCCGGCTGACGGTAGAAGATGATCTCGCCGGCCTTCGCGGCGTCGAGTTCGTGCAGCTGGCCCGAGAGCAGGTACTGCTGGCTGGTCTTGAAGACCACACGCCCACGCGTATCGCGCACACGCATGACGACGACGGCCTCGGCGGCGTACGTCCCCGCCACGCGATCGACGTCGTACTGCAGGTGGGTCGTGTCCATCGCGACCATGAGTGAGGTGAGGCCCGGCCGCTTCGACTCCGGGAACGACAAGCCGCCCGCGCGAATCGGAAAGGCGTTCGGCAACGGTGTCCGATCGAGCGCCGCCAGCGGCACGCTCTCGTAGCCGAGGATGGGCATCGGCGCCAGCGACCGCACCGCGAAGTAGCCTCGACGGGCGAACACACGCGCGCCCGGCTGCGCGACCTTCACGTCGATCTCGCGGAATTTTCCGTCGAAGACCTGATTCTGTGGCGCGTACGTCAGGACGTAGTGGAAGCGCATGTCCTCGTCGATGCGCTGGAACGCCGACCGCAGGTCGTTGGTGTCGCGGACCAGGAAACCGCCCGTGTCGCGCGCGAGATCGCCGAGTCCGGTGTGCGGATCCATGCGCAGCAGGTCTTCGTTGCGTTCGAGGACGCGCAGCATCGACCCGCCGACCGGCAGCGCGCCCGTCTCGATCTGCGTGATGCGGTCGGTGGCGGCGGCGGTCATCTCGCGACGAACGTCGGCGATCGAGCTCTCGGCCCGCAATCCGGACGCATCCACGCTGTAGATGGTGACGTTGGCGCGATTGGCAGTGTCGACGACCGAGCGGAACGCGAATTGCGCCGCCGGCGGCACCGCGAGGCCTTCGGAGAAGAAGACGATGGTCTTGCGGCCGGGGAGTTCCTGCAGGCTGGCGACGACCGAGAGCAGGGCGTTGGTCGTGCCGTATCCCTGCTGCTCGCGTTCGAGGGTGTCGAACATCTCGAGCATCCGGCTCTCCATCCGGTTCTGCGCGAGTTCGACCTCGAGGCTGCCGATGCCGAGCAGGCCGCCCTGAGTCGGCACCTGGCGCTGCTGCTGCACCGTCGATGCGAGTTGCGGCGCCATCTGGGTACGGCGCTCCTGCAGTTCGACGATCCGCCGATCGCGTTTCTGGAACTGGGAGGCGCTGAGTCCTTCGATCTGCTGCAATGCACCGCGCACGGCACTGGCGTCGCGGGTGAAACCCTGCACCTGGTTCACCCGCAGGTCGATGGCGAACACCGCGGTGTGATCGGGCAGGGTGCCATTCCGGGGGATCGCGGCCAGCGCCGCCCGTTGCGCCATGGTGCGACTGTCAGGCGACAGTCGGTCGAAGACCAGAGCGGTCAGTCCGGCGTCGGCCGGCACGCCGTCGTCCGTCGTTCCTGACTCGGCAGGTGGCACCGCGCCAACCATCGTCGTGCCCTCGCGCCGGCGAGCACTGACGGCGATGCCTGCGCCTCGGTTGGCGACCGAGAACGAACCAATCGACTGACGGACCTGGTCCTCGTAGAGCTCGAAGGCGTCGACCGGAAGGTCGGTGATCGGATGGCCCTTCGCGTCGCGGACCACCACGTCGACGACGATCGCGGTGGACGTGGTCTCGAAGCGCTGCGGCTCGATCGGACTCGAGGCCGGACTCCCTGGATAGTTGGGATTGGGCCGTGTCTGCGCCCACACCGCTGTCGTCAGCAGCGCCGTGAGGCTTGCGACGAAGGACCAGCGGGGTGGGGCCATTGACACATCCGGCGTGAACCGACGGTTGTTACGCCAGCGTCGCGGTCACGCCGCGCAGGTAGCCGAGCGACTCGGC
>DATJTM010000470.1:0-4030 GCA_035503395.1 Luteitalea sp. | reverse complement strand
GGAACGAGACGATGTCGGCGGGCGCGACGTCGTAGGTACCGAAAGCGGTCTCCACGCGCGTCACGTCGCCAGGGGTACCCTGCGTGCTCATCTCAGGTAATCCAGGAGCGTGGTCTTCTGGTTGGTGCCGGCCGCCGCGATGGCGACCTCCTGCGCCTGCTTGGCGCGTGTCATCTCGGAAATGGCCTCGGACAGGCTGATCTCCTCCGCCTGCGACCGACGGCTGTCACTGGCGCGGCGCAGCTCGTCGAGCCGTGCCTTCTCGGCGGGCAGAGCGCTCAGCGTCGCCCCGACCCGGCTCTGGACGGCCGTCACGCGGTTGAACGCCTGCTCCACCTCGACGAGGCCGGCATCGATGCCGGTCATGTTGCCGGCGCGAACCGCCGACGCCAGCCCATCCAGCAGCTGGAACACGTCCTGGGCCGCGCTCCCCTGCAACATGCTGCCGCCATCGACGGTGACCGCCGCCGACGACGTGCGCGACGTGTCGACGGACACGACGGTGGCGTCACCCTGATACGCCGACACGGTGCTGCCCGACTTCGTGTACGGCGCGGTGGTGTTGTCGGCGCCGCCGAACAGGTAGATGCCGCGATAGCTGGTGTTGACGGCCGTGAAGATCGATTGCTTGGCGCCCTCGATCTCGAGGGCGATCGCCTCGCGCTGCTCTGCCGAGAGGACGGTGGTGCGGCCCGCCGCGCCGCGCGTCTGCGCGTGCTGCAGGCTCGAGATCACGTCGGTGAGCACCGAGTCGACGACGCGCAGCCGCGAGTCGACCGAGTCGTTGGCCTCGCGATAGCGGTCGGTCGTGCGCAGTTCCTCTCGTTCGCGCAAGCCGGTCGCGGCCGACGACGGATCGTCGCTCGCCTTCTGGATGCGCTTGCCGGAGGACACTTGTTCCTGCGCGCGCGCAAACTCGGAGCCGGTGCGCTGGACGTCGCGCATCGAGTTGCGAAACAGCGTGTTGAAGGTGACGCGAAGCATGGAGAATCTCGCCTACCGCTTGAGCGACAGCAACGTCTGCAGGGTTTCGTCGATCACCGTGAAGAAGCGCGCATTGGCCTCGTAGGCCCGCTGGAAGCGCATCATCATCGCGGCCTCTTCGTCGATCG
The DNA here is from genome assembly GCA_035503395.1 of Luteitalea sp. GTDB lineage: Bacteria > Acidobacteriota > Vicinamibacteria > Vicinamibacterales > Vicinamibacteraceae > Luteitalea. The sequence continues at coordinate 2,918 of DATJTM010000470.1, read as the reverse complement.
AGACGCCAGACACACTGTCGCGCAGCAGCTCGATCTGGTTGACGATCTCGCCACGTGAGCGCTGCTCGCCCTCAGCAGCGCTGACGTCGGCCCCGACCCGGTACACGAGGCCGGACCAGGCCGCCCCCGGCGTCGCGCCGCTGACGAACGTGCCGTCGCGCAGGTTGGCCAGCTGACGGGCAATCTGGTTGTCGCCCGGGGCAGCGACGGCGGCGGCTGCCACGCGCGACGGATCTCCCGCGATCGCGGCACTCACCTGCAGGCCCGCCGCAGCCCCCGCCACCGTGGCCGGCGGCGTGAAGAACGCCCCGCCCGCGGTGCCGGTCAGGTCGTACCCGGTGGCATGCAGGGTGTTGACCTGCGTCGCGACGGCATGCGCGAGCTCGTCGAGGCGGGTCGTGTACCCGGGGATCAACGTGTCGCGCACCTCGATGAGGCCGGCGAGATGGCCGTCGCCGATCGCGGCGGTGATGTCGGTGCCGCCCGAGGTGACTTGCGCGAAGCCGGTGCCGGGCGCGTTGGTCACACCCAGCGGATAGGCGTCGGAACCGATCACCAGCGGCTTGCCGCTGCGCGTCGACACCTGGACAGTGCCGTCGCTGAGCTGCAGGACCTGCGTGCCGAGGAGCCCCGACAATTCCTTGACCGCCTGGACCTGCTCGTCCTGCAGGTGCAGCGCGTCGCTCGCCGGCGACGAGCCGATCGACTTGTTCAGCGTGGCCAGCTGCGTGGTGAGCGCGTTGATGCGCTCGACGTCACTGCGCACACGGGCGTCGGTGGCCCGGGCGGCGTCGGACAGGCGCGATGCCATGCTCGAGAAGTCACCCGCCAGCGCCTGCGCTTCGCTCACCACCTGCTGCCGCGCCGTCGTCGACGCGGGCGAGTCGGACAGCTCGGCGAACGCATCGAAGAAGTCCGCCAGCGCAGCGTCGATGGAGCCGCCCGGCTTGCCGAGCGCGACCTCGGCCAGGCCGAGCGCGTCACTGATGGCGGCCTGCTGCTGTTCGAGCGGCAGTTCGTCGAAGAGGCGCTGATCGTAGAGGCGATCGCGCATCGAGCGAACGCTGAGCACTTCGACGCCGTTGCCGGCCGAATAGCGGTCGGATGGCGGCACGGCGCCCAGATCGACCACGCGCTTGGAGTATCCAGCGGTGTTGACGTTCGCGAGGTTGTTGCCGACGACGTCGAGGCCGAAACGCTGGGCGTCAAGCGCCCGCGCGGTCGTGCCGAGCATGCCGAAAAGCGACATCAGCCTCTCGCAGTCACGAAGGCTGCCTCGGGTGCAGCGTTGAGGGGATGCCCCACCGGCGAATAGCCGTGGGCGACGGACGGAGCCGGGTGCCAGGCGCCAGCCAGCATCGTGACCGACAGGCCCAGGCGCCGGCAGCGCTGGAGGGCGTCTCGCACACGCGTGGCCTCGACCTCGGGCAGCACCTCGCCGGTGGTCGCGGCCAGCGCGGCGGCGTCGCGGAAGTCGCGGACGCGCACCTCGATGTCGGTCTCGCTGTGGGCAGTCGCCTCCGGGCGAGCCTGCGCCAGCGCGTCGGCCAGCGCCTCGAGGGAAACCCGCAGGGCGCGTGCCGCAGTGCTCAGTCGGGAGGCTTCAGCCATCCCACGCTCCGCCTTCCGGCCGGGACGGGCCCGGCCTTACTTGGACAACAGGCTGTCGATCAGCCGGTCGGCGAGCCGACCGGGATCGTTGCCGATCTCGCCAGCGGCCAACTTGGCCTTGGCGCGCTCGACGACTTCCTGACGAATCTCCGGCGCCTTGCTGGCCGCGTCCATGGCTCGCCCGAGGAGGCGCGCGTCCGACGAGACCTCGACCCGGTCGCCGGAGCCGGCGCCGCGGTTCTGCTGGGCGCGCTGCTGCGCTGCCTTGTCGACCTGCTGCGTCTGACCCGCGTCCTGTACGCCCGAAAGGCGATCGCCCTGAATCTTCATCGTCTACTCCTGTGGCGCATGGCGGGAACGCCGGCGCTTGTACCAGGAATCGGCACCGGTTCACTGACCTTTAATGTCACTCGTCAAATTCCTGACGAACCGCTCCGGGTCCACCCGCTGCCCGGCCTGCGTCACCTCGAAATGGAGGTGTGGCCCCGTCGATCGTCCCGTACTGCCCACCCGGCCCACCTGCTGGCCCCTCGCTACCGTGTCGCCCTCACGCACCGCCAATGACGAGAGGTGCGCGTACCGCGACTCGTATCCGTTCGGGTGCCGAACGACGACCGTCAAACCGTAGCCGCCGTTCTCCCCGGCCGCCACCACGGTACCGCCTGCGGCCGCCGGCACTTCCGTTCCATATCTGGCTGCAAGGTCGATGCCGCTGTGGAACTTCGACTGCCCCTTGAACGGGTCGCTGCGCCACCCGTACGAAGAGCTCACACGACCGGCCATTTCGAGCGAAAGCCCATGTCCGGCCTCGTCGTGCGGGGCCGCGACCGGCGTGCTGGCCGGTCGGACTGCCGACACCGCCGACGGAGCCGCGGCAGCGACGGTCGGCGACGCGACGGCCGCGTAGCGACTCACCGCCCGGGCAGGCATGTCGACCGCCACCCCGGCCTTGGCACCCTGTGCCCCACCAAGGATGGTGCCAGGGGCGACCGCGCCCTGCTGACGGTCGTAGGCCTCGACGAGCATTTTCGTCAGGCCCATGCCACCGGCCTTGGCCAGCTGCGTCGCCAGTTCGCCGTCGATCTGCGACGTGTAGTTCTCGTTGCCCAGCCCTTCGCCGTCACCACCGCCATCGTCGATCAGCGACTGACGCATCTGCTTGATCATCTCCAGCATCAGCATCGATTCGAACTGCGCCGCCAGCTCGCCGAGCTTCTCGCGCTCGGCCGCCGGTGTGCCGCCCCGGTCGACGTTCGTCAGCCGATCTGCCGGTGATGGCAGCGACAACGACGGCAATGACGTGGAGG
>DATJTM010000469.1:0-5152 GCA_035503395.1 Luteitalea sp. | reverse complement strand
TACGAGTTGGGGCTTATGTGATGCAGAAGGTAATCGCGTGCGTGGCCGGGCTGATGCTGGTCGTACAGCCCGCCGCCCTCGAGGAAGCTGACCGTGCTGTCTACCGTGCGGCATTCGAGGCGGTCGTTCGTCCTGAAAGGGAGCGCATTCTGGCCGGCCCGGATCCATCCCGCCTTTGCTGATTGTGGACCGCACCGTCCCCGCATGCACTACGCCGTCGACGCATTCGACGTCCATGGGTTGCCTGAACAGCGAACTCACGGTCGTCGAGGGACGACACGCCCGCCAGACAAGCGTCCCCTTCTCCGACCTAATCAGCGAAGGCACCCGCGCCGCTCTCTGGCCGCCTTTCGCGAGCGCAATCGAACGTCGACGGACGTACCGGCTACCGCCGTCCCAGGCACGGCGACGACAACGCCAGAGGCAAAGTCGGCCGCAGCGCAGGCGGGCCAACGCCTGAGCGTTGTCACATTCAGCGCTCCGGCCTACTCGGAGGACAGCTACGCGCTCGTGTTCACGTCCTACACGTGCGGGAATCTGTGTGCGTATGAATGGTTCCTGTTGGTGCGGAAGACTGCGGACCACTGGCAGGTCGTCGACAAACACCTTGCGTGGATCACTTGAGTCCGCATGACGATCCACGCAGTCATGCTCGGATTGGTGCTGGCGTTGCAGGTCGTTCCAGCTCACGACGCGGCTGTCGATGGTCTGGTTCAGGAGCTCGCGCAGTTCCCGGCGGAACTTCCGGCCCAAGGCCCGTCGAAGGGTGTGCTGCCGCCCATCGAGCAACGGCGGCTCGACGTCTGCGATCAGCTGTGGTCTCGCGGAGCCTCCATAGTGCCGCGGCTGTGTCAGGCCTTGGGCCACGCGAATGTACAGATACGCCGCAACGTCGCGCTGTTCCTATCGCTTGTCGGTGACACGTGGTACGACCGCGCACGGCCCCGACTGGCGATCGCTCCATGCGCTTCCGCGTTGGCCGTCGCGCTGCAGGACAAGGACGAGCGGGTGAGGGGCCTTGCGGCGCACGCGATCGCTGCCACGGGCGAAGCCGGCGTAGTCGCCATGCCGGCACTCATGGCGATGACTGCCTCTGTCTCCGAGGCCGACCGCATGGCGGCGTGCATTGCACTGCGAGGCCTGGGGCCTGCTGCAAGCAAGGCGCTTCCGGCGCTGCGACGACTCGAATCGGATCCGACCGAGGACGTCCGCCGCTTCGCACGTCGTGCCATCGAGCGCATCGCCCCATAGGTGGTCGGTGCGGACGGCACTGACATGAGACATGGCGTCGGTGCACGCTGCCCGATGTCAGCAGGACCGCGACGGTAACTGAGAGACGAACGGGTGCGGGACCGCCGGGTCAAGGCCGCGCACGCGGGGAGCGCAGCGAGCGACGCCTTGACGCGGCGTCACGCTCCCGCACAATCGCGGCTCGTCGCGGGCCACGCTGGGGCCACGGCATGGACCCACTGTTGCGGGACACGATGTACGGGGCAGGCAGGGCGTGAACGACCCTCCGCGCATCGCGCGGGGCCACGATTGCTTCGACGGGCGGGGTCGTTCACGCCCTGCTTACGCATCTGTGGAGCGTGCAGGGCCGGGCAGACGGCAAACGGCGCCGTCTGGCGGTGTTGCCTGGGCGCTCGACATCGCCTTCCGCGACCGACACTCCCGGCGGCTGCGTGGGTGTCGCTGGTCTGCGGCAGGCGTTCAAGGAACAGCTGCCGTTGCAATGGATGAGGACAACCTACGGTTCGGAAGGTTGTCTGGCAGGTTGTCTTCTGCCGTGCCGACGCTGGGCTACCATCTCGATCCTCGCAGCCTTGAGCCAGAGGGTTCACCAGGGGAGAGAGAAGCGTCGGCCGGTCATGTTGGACCGACGCATCGCGCAGTCGGCGCCCGAGGAGGGCGCGGAGTGGGTATGTCGACTGTCTGCATCTTCTGCGAACGAATCGAACTCGGCGACGTGCTGCTGTCAAATGAGCACGCCGCGGCCTTCGAAGACGGGTTCCCGATCAGTCCGGGTCACACTCTCATCGTTCCCCGGCGCCATGAGGCCGACCTCCTGGCATTGGCGGTGGACGTACAGGCCGCGATTTGGTCGCTGATTGCTCCCGCCCGTCAGATGGTCGAGGCGCAGAGGGGAGCGCCAGACGGGTACAACATCGGCGTGAACATCGGGGCCGCAGCGGGTCAGACCATCGCGCATGCGCACTTGCACCTGATTCCCCGCTGGCACGGAGATGTCGCCGATCCACGAGGCGGGGTTCGCTGGGTGGTGCCCTCGAAAGCTGCTTACTGGAAGGTGGAATAGTGCCGACGACGGAGCAGCCCGCCGCCATTCGGTTCGCCGAGCGCGTCCTCCAAATGCTGGACGATGGGCGGCGCACAGCGACGTACAAGTTTGCGGTGCTGCTCGCGTTGATGGACCTGTGCCTCGAAAGCACGCAGGCCTCTGGCGCGCCGCCCACGATGATCACGACGGCACAACTGGCCGACAAGGTAGTCGAGATCTACTGGAATCACACACTGCCGTTCCACAGCCAGCGTGGGACGTCGATCCTGCGGCAGAACACGACCGGCCAGGCGGAGATCCTGTCGCTGATCGCGCTGTTCAGGGAGCGCTACGCGCCTGACCCGTCCACGCCGCGCTGGGGTGCCCGCCTACATGCGCCCGAGCCATACCAGCGGCTAGTGCGGGAGGTCGAGTGGAAGCTGATCGAAATGCCGTTGCCACGGCTGCAGACGATCGGTGGAGTGCACGTGCCGATCCTCTACGAGATCAGCTGGGACAGCACCATTCGACGGCGCGACGTCGCGGATTACCAGCGCGGCGCGGGTGGCTCCTTCAGCAATGCCGTCACGCTCCTGCCCGGGGTGGGCGAGCACCTGCTGCAGCTCCACATGCTCCTGCGCCCGTTGGTTCAGCGCCTCTGGGCCGACCTCGTAGCTCGTGTGAACCGGCTTGAAGAATCCCAATTGGACATCCACCTGTTCGGATGCAGTCGGGTGCCAACTGCACCGGTTCGACGAGGGTTGTGGGAGTGGCAGGAGCGTCGGTGCTTCTACTGTGCCGGGCACATCGGTGACCCGGACATCGCTCACGTCGACCACTTCGTTCCGTGGGCGCGCTACCCCGACGACAGCCTGGACAACCTTGTCGTCGCAGACGCCAGGTGCAACACGCAGAAGAACGCGGCGCTCGCAGCGACCGAGCACCTCGCACGCTGGGCGCGCCGGTTGGATGTGGCGTCGCCGGACCATGACGCCATCGCGGAACTCGCGCAGGCGCTACGTTGGGAGCATCAGCCCCAGAAGAGTCTCGGCGTGGCCAGGGCGATCTACTTCCGGCTCCCATCCGACGCTCGGCTCTGGCTCCGTGGGCAGGAGTTCACGATGCCTGACGAAGCGCTGATCCAAGCCGCCCTGCGTGCTCGTTCCCACCCCGAAGCGGACCATCCGTCGCCCTGACGCGTCGAAGCCAGCACCTCGAGTATTCTGCGCACGCGTGCCGACCCCAGGACGTCCCGACCTCGACGCGGGCCTCTACGAGCGCTTGGTGACGACAGCGCTGCGACGCGAGCTCGACGCACTCGTTGGCAGCGAGGCCGCCCACGCCCAGACCGCCCCGCTCGACTCCGCGGATGCACCACGCACGCTTGCGGCGCACATCGAAGGGCTGGTCGTCCGTGCGCTGGACGGTCTGCCCAGCGATCAGCGAATCGCCCGTCAGGCCGAGCTGATCAACCGAATCGTCGCCATGCTGACCGCAGACGATGCGGCGCGTGCGGCGGTGGGGGAGGACGATGCGGTGGTCGTCCCGCCGGCGCAGCTGCAGGCGATCTGGCCGATCACGGGCGATCCGGCGCGCGACCGCACCCCGCCGCGCCCCGAGATTCCACTCTCGTCATCCGACCTGCTGGTGAACGCCCGTGGCGAGCCGGCCCTCGCGCACGCGCTTGCCAACGAGATCCCATCGGCCGACAGCATCGACCTGCTCTGCGCGTTCGTGCGCTGGCACGGACTGCGGGTGCTCGAAGGGCCCCTCACCGCGCACTGCCGCGCCGGCAAGCCGCTGCGCGTCATCACCACGGTCTACACCGGCTCCACCGAACGCAAGGCGCTCGATTGGCTCGTGAACCTCGGCGCACAGGTGAAGGTGAGCTTCGACACGCAGTCGACGCGCCTGCACGCGAAGGCGTGGCTCTTCCGCCGGGCCACCGGCTACTCCACGGCGTATATCGGATCGTCCAACCTGTCGAAGTCAGCGCTGCTGGATGGCGTCGAGTGGAACGTCCGCCTGTCGCAGGTCGGGTCACCCGACGTCCTCGACAAGTTCACCGCGACGTTCGAGGGCTACTGGGCCAGTCCCGAGTACGAGGCGTACTCAGCAGACGAGATGCACGCCGTGCGCCTGGACCGGGCGCTGACGGCCACTCACGCCGAGGTGCTCGACGAGCCGCTCGCGTTCCTCGACGTCACGCCGTGGCCGCACCAGACCGAGATCCTCGAGAAGCTCGACGCAGAGCGCCAACGGCACCAGCGCTGGAAGAACCTGGTCGTCGCCGCGACGGGTACGGGCAAGACGGTCGTCGCCGCGCTCGACTACAAGCGTCTGCGCGCGCAGGGCACGCTCGGTCGCGATCCGCGGCTGCTGTTCGTCGCGCACCGTCAGGAGATCCTGAAGCAGAGCCTCCACACGTTCCGCCAGGTGCTGCGGGACGGCCAGTTCGGTGAGCTGTATGTCGCCGGCGACGTGCCGACGGAGTGGCGACACGTATTCGGGTCGGTGCAGTCGCTCGCCCGCCTCGACCTGGAGCGTGTTCCGCCGGACACCTTCGACGTGCTGATCGTCGACGAGTTCCACCGCGCTGGCGCGCGAACGTACGCGCGGCTGCTCGAGCATCTGCGCCCCAAGTTGCTGCTCGGCCTCACCGCGACGCCTGAGCGGACCGACGCCGAAGACATCCTCCATTACTTCGACGGCCAAATCGCCGCCGAGATGCGCCTGTGGGATGCCCTCGAGCGCCAGTTGGTGTGCCCCTTCCAGTACTTCGGCGTGCATGACGGTTCGGATCTCAGCGGCCTGCGCTGGTCGCGCGGCGGCTACGACGTCGGCGATCTCGAGAAGGTCTTCACCGGCAATGACGCG
>DATJTM010000468.1:0-10393 GCA_035503395.1 Luteitalea sp. | reverse complement strand
GTCCGAGCGCCCTGTCGGAGACCACTACGCATGTCGGATCTCTCGGGCCGCACCGGGCTCATCGTCGGCGTCGCCAACAAACGATCGCTGGCCTGGGCCATCGCGCAGGCGGCTGACGCAGCCGGCGCCCGTCTCGTGCTCACGTATCAGAACGAGCGCCTGAAGGAGAACGTCGACGAACTCGCCGTCCAGCTCCGCACGGCGCCCGTCCTGCTCCCGTGCGACGTGAGCCGCGACGAAGACGTCGCGCGCCTCTTCGAGACCCTCGGAGCCGACGGTCAGGGGCTGGACTTCGTCGTGCACGGCGCCGCCTTCGCGCCGCGCGAAGCCCTGTCGGCACCGTTCCTCGAGACGACGCGCGAAGCGTTCCGGATCGCGCTCGACGTGAGCGCGTACTCGCTGGTGTCGCTCGCCCGCGGCGCCGCGCCGCTGCTCGCCCGCAAGGGCGGCGGCAGCATCGTCACGCTCTCCTACCTCGGGTCCGACCGGGTCTTCCCGAACTACAACGTGATGGGCGTGGCCAAGGCGGCGCTCGAATCGTCGGTGCGCTACCTGGCCGGCGACCTCGGTCCGCAGAACATCCGCGTCAACACGATTTCGGCCGGTCCGGTGAAGACGCTCGCCGCATCCGGCATCTCCGGCTTCTCGGGCATCCTGCAGGTCTACCGCGATCGCGCCGCCCTCAAGCGCAACATCGACGCCACCGACGTCGCCGGCGCCGCCATGTTCCTGCTCTCCGACTGGGGCAAGGGCGTCAGCGGTGAAGTGATCTACGTCGACGGCGGCTACCGGCCCATGGGCATGTAGCTCGCTGCGCTCGCCACCAACAATTTCAGAATTGCCGAATTTCAGAATTTCATCGACAACGCCACGTTCGAAGGTTGGAGGTGGTCGTGAAATTCCTGAAATTGTGAAGTTCTGAAATTGGCTGCGTGCGGCGTCAGACCGCCGGCGACCACTGTTCCGTGCGCACGTGGTCGGCGGGCACGCCCAGTTGTGACAGCAGGTGCGTCACGTCGTCGACCATCGCCGGGGGGCCGCAGAGAAAGCAGAGCGGCGCCGAGGAGCCGATCAACGGACGAAGCATGGCGAGGTCGATCCGACCGCGGCCGCGCGTCCAGTTGGTCGGCGCATGTCGTGTGACGGTCAGCACGGCATTGCCGCCGTGCTCGGCATCCCATCGGCTCAATTCATCGGCATACGCGAGATCGTCGACCGACCGCACCGAATAAAGCAGGTGGCGCGGCCAGGCGTGGCCGAGGGCGCGGGCCTGGCGGGCGAGCGATCGGAGTGGCGCGAGGCCGGTGCCGCCGGCGATGAACAGCAGCGGCGCGTCGGGCAAGACGTCGGGCAGGACGAACGATCCGAATGGGCCCTCGAAGTCCACCCGCGCGCCGGGTCCCACCGAATACAGATGCCGTCCCAGTCCTCCCGCCGGGTCGGTCCGCAGCAGGAACTCGATCCCGCCGTCGTTCTTCGTGTCAGCGGGTGCTGACGCAATGGAGTAGGGCCGTCGCTCGCGCTGGCCGTGCAACCCGATCGATCCGCCCTGGCCGGCGGCATACGTGAAAGGCACGCCGCCCAGATCGAGGACGAGGCGCCGCGTGGTGGGCGTCGGGGCAGAAAGCGCGCGGACGGTCAGGGTGAGGGCGTCGGGCACGGCCGGAGCGTGCAGCACCGGTGCCGGTGCGGCGACGCGAAGGAGCGTCTCAGGACGAGGACGACTCCCGCTGTCGATAGTAGCCGGTCTGGTATTCCTCGATGAGCGCCTTCATGCGCACCGCGTCTTTCTTGCGATGGCCGGCACACCGGATGGGGTTGGCACCACCGGTCGTCTCGATGAACACGTCGGAGAACATCAGGTTGGTGTCGATCCGCACCGATGCGACGTGCGCCATGTGGATCGAGTGCTCCAGCTTGCCGAACCACTGCGGTGTGTAGTGCACGACGCTGGTCGGCGTGATCAGGACCTGCACCGGTAACAGCCGGTTGCCCTGGCTCAACCGGCTGGCCCGGAAGATGTGGCCGGTCGCGAACGGCCGTCCCTTCATCCAGATCCAGGCGCCGAACAGCAGCAGTCCGAGACCGACGACGCCGGTCAGCAGCAAGAGCAAGGCACTCAACTCGAGCACGAGGGAAGACTAGCAGAATGCGATAGAGTGGGCCTCGGCGAGCGATGGGGACCCTGTTCTCGGAACTCGGGCCGCTGCGGGCCGCGCAGGCCGACGGGCCACTGATGTATGCCGACGCCAACGTGCCGGCACCATTGGTCGGGTTCATGCGCGCCCGGTTGCGCTGGGACGTCCTGCACGTCATCGACGAGCCGGAGTGGCGCCGCGCCTCCGACCTCGCGCATTTCCATCGCGCCCGCGACCTCCGGCGCACACTCGTGACCCTCGACCGTGACTTCCTCGAACCCCGCCGCTTTCCGCTCGTCGAGAGTCCGGGCGTGATCGTCCTCTCGGCGCCCGACGAACGGCGACTGCAACGCCTGCTCGGCGACGTCGACCCGTGGCTGCGCGGGTTGCCGTCGCAGTCGCCTTTGCGTGGCCGTACCCTGTGCGTGTGCCCCGGCTGGTCGCCGCGGGCCTGACGTCTGCCTTCTTTCTGATGCTGATTCTCGACGGTGCCAATCTGGTCCTGCCGGACCGCGTCCTCTCCCCAGGTCGTCTCGTGATCGACGACGACCGCATCGTCGAGGTCGGTCCCGGCACGGAGGGCGGGCCACTCGGCGGGCTGTGGATCGTGCCCGGCTTCATCGACGTGCACGTGCACGGCCTGCTCGGCACCGACGTGCTCGATGCCGGCGACAGCATCGCCAAGGTCGCGCAGCGCATGCCGCGCTTCGGCTGCACCTCCTTCACGCCGACGACGTTCGCGTGCCCGCCGGCCGCCGTCGAGATGCTGGCGATGGCGATCGAGCAGGCGATGGACGCGCCGCAGCGCGAGGCCGCCCGCGTGCTGCCGGCGCATCTCGAGAGCAACTTCATGGCGCCGGACTATCGCGGCGCGCAGCCGCTGGCGGACCTGCGACTGCCGCCCGGCGCGCCGGGAGACATCTCGCAGGACGCCCCTGCACTGGACTACACCGGCGAGGACGTCCTCGCCGTGATCGCTGCGCATCGGCGAGCCATCGGCAAACTCACGCTGGCGCCCGAACTGCCGGAGGCGCTCGCGCTGATCCGGTCGCTCGTGTCGCAGGGCCATCGCGTCTCGCTCGGGCACTCGGGAGCCACGCTCGACGAGGCGAAGGCCGGCATCGACGCCGGCGCCCGCCAGGCGACGCACCTGTTCAACCGGATGCCGCCGCTGACGCATCGCGCGCCCGGGCTGGTGGGGGCCGTGCTGGACGACGACCGCGTGTCGGTGGAACTCGTGCTCGACGGCTATCACGTGCATCCGGTGGTGGTGCGGGCGGCGATTCGGGCTAAGCGCCCGGAACGCGTCATGGCGATCACCGACGGCCTCGCGGGCGCGGGGCTCGCCGTCGGGGCTCGCTTCGAACTGGCCGGACGCGGCGTGACCGTCCGTGATCAGGCCTGCTTCCTCGACGACGGGACGCTCGCCGGCAGCCGCCTGACGATGGACCGCGTCTTCGCCAACCTGATCGAGATGATCGGCGTGACGCCGCTCGACGCCGCGATGATGACCGCGACGGTGCAGGCCCGCGAGCTGGGCCTTCACGATCGCGGCCGCATCGACGTGGGCCTGCTGGCCGATCTCGTCGTCCTCGACGCCGACTGGTGCGTCCGCCAGACCCTGATCGGCGGCTCCGTGGTCTACGCCAACGACGCGTCGTGATTCAGCATCGTCGCGACTGCCGACTGCGGTCCCCATCGCGCCGACGTTGAGCTCTCAACCGACCCGGTGTAGGCGTCCGAGGGGCCGGCCGGACAAAGTCCGGCCGCTACACCTGTGGGGTTTCCGAAGGCCGAAGGCCGACCGACGAAGGCCGTCCGTGTCCTCCCATACCAAACGTTAGTGTTCGCTTCCGGTCGCTTCGTCCCACAATCGCGCAGAAATCCTGAACACTTGTCCGAACCGGTTCGTCTATTGCTTCACACCATGTCCGTTACCCGCCGGGTACCCGTCGTTGCGGCCTGCGCCACCCTCGTCCCCCTGCTCGCCGGGTGCGTCGTCCACGTGGATTCGGGCGGCTACACGGCCCGCAAGGAACAACGCTTCAGCGTCACCGGCCGGCCGACGATCGAACTCGACACGTTCGACGGCGCCATCGAGGTCCAGGCCTGGAACAAGCCTGAAGTGCACGTGGTGGTGGAATCGCGGGCCTCGTCCAAGGTGCTGCTCGACGACATCAACGTCGAGGTCGACAACGACGACACGCGGGTCGCGTTCAAGGTGACGGCCCCGCGCAGCAGCGGTTGGAACTTCGAGACAGGCAACGTCACGCGGTCGGCCAAGCTCATCGCCACGGTGCCAGCCGACAGTGAAGTGCGCCTGCGCAGCGGCGACGGATCGGTCCTGGTCGAACGCGTGCGCGGCGTAATCCATGCCCGCACCGACGACGGGCGGATCGTGATGCGCGATGTGGGCGGCGACATCGTCGCCGACAGCGGCGACGGCAGCGTCCAGATGGAAGACGTCGATGGGCGCTGCACGGTGAGCACGCGCGATGGCAGCGTGCTCGTCAGCGGCCGGCTGCGCGGCGGCCTGAAGGCGACGTCCGGGGACGGCTCGGTGACCGTCCGCGCGGCCGATGGCAGCGAGGTCGATCAGGACTGGCAGATCGAGACGGCCGATGGCGGCGTCGTCCTGGCACTGCCTGAGCGTCTCGATGCGCGGCTCGACGCGCGCACCAACGACGGCCGTATCTCCCTGAACGGCTATCCCGATCTCACCGTGGAGCGCGACGGCGACAGCCGTTCGCTGCAGACCGTGTTCGGCAAGGGCGAGCGCGTGATGCGCATCCGCACGGGCGACGGCTCGATCACGCTGAAGCGGGTGTTCGTGCCCATGCCACCGGCACCGCCCGCGCCTCCGGCCCCACCAGCACCGCCCGCCGTCACCGAACCGTAGGCTCTCGATCAGCCTTTCAGCGGACCGGCGTACGTCGTCGGGTCGTCGCCAATCGCGGCGATGAAGGCATCGTGCCGTTCGCGGCACTTGCTGCACGCGCCGCAGTGCTGCCCGCCGACTGGATTCATGCAGGACAGCGTCAGCGCCATCGGCACGCCGAGCTCGTGACCGCGGCGGATCACCGCCTCCTTGTCCCACGTCCGATACGGCGTCTCGATCCGGAGTTCGTGCCCGAGCCCGAGCGACAGGGCCTTCTCCATCGCGGTGAGGAACTCCGGAGTGGCGTCGGGAAACGGGTTGCCGGCGAGCGGCCCCATGGCAATCCGCCCGATGCCCTTCAACGCGCAATAGACCGAGGCCTTGCCGAGCAGCACGATGTTGCGGCCGACCAGATACACGTCCTCGTCGGGCGTGTCGTAGGCCGGCGGCGTGCCGACGATAGCCCAGTGCGACGGGCTGTACACGTCGCGCACCGACGCGTCGAGCACGTGAAGGGGAGCGAGCGGGATCGAGACCGGAAGCCGCGCCAGTGCCTCGCGCAGCATCGCCCGTTCCTCGTCCTCCCAGGACAGGCCTGACGCCACGTAGATCGGGTGGACTTCGCCGTGCGACGCCAGATCCGCCGTCAGGACGACGCTGTCGAGACCGCCCGAGCAGAGCACGGCAACACGTCGGGCGTGTAAGGTGTGGGTGTGTTCTACCGGCACTTCGTGTTCGACCTCGACGGGACCCTCATCGATTCACGCCAGGATCTGGCAGACGCCGCCAACGCGATGCTGGCGACCTACGACGCGCCGGCGCTGCCCATGGCGGCCGTCGTCGCCATGGTCGGCGAAGGCGCGCGCACCCTCGTCTCCCGAGTCCTGGCTGCGGCCGGCCGTGACGGTGACGTCGACGTGGACGAAGCGCTCGAGCGCTTCCTGACCGCGTACGACGTCCGGCTCGTCGCGACGACGGCGCCGTACGACGGCGTGCGCGACACACTCGTCACGCTGCATGCCGCGGCGCGCGTCTCGGTGCTCACCAACAAGCCGCAGCGCGCGACCGACCGCGTGCTCGACGAACTCGGCCTGTCGCGATACATCCACGCGGCGATTGGCGGCGATACGGCGCTCGGGCGCAAACCCGGGCCGGCCGGTCTCCACGCCTTGATCGCTGACAGTGGCGTGACCCCAGCCGACACGGTGATGGTCGGCGACTCCTGGGTCGACGTCGCCACGGCCCGCGCCGCCGGCGTCGATGCGTGCCTCGTGTCCTACGGCTTCGGTTATGCCGGAGCCGACGCCGACCACCGCACCCAGGCCCGTTGCACCATCGCCTCGTTCGACGAACTCAGGCGATTCGTGCGTTGTTGAACAGGCTACAGGCTACAGGCTACGGGCTACCTGCCTACTGCCGACTGCCGACTGCCGACTGCCGACGCTGCCCGCTGCCCACACCACCCAATATTCGGACGCCTCGGCGAGCCGTCCTATCGAGTTGCCGATTCACGCCTCGACCAGTACCTTGCTCGCCGCGCGGGCGCCGAGGACGATCGTGCGGGCGCCCTCGGCCTCGACCGACACGCTGTCGGCGACGGCATCGCGCCCGAGCACGGTCACTTCCTGGCCCGGCACCAGGGCACTCTGTTCGAGGAATCGCAGGAACCCCGCATCCTGATCGGCCACGCGGGCCACGCGCACCGCCGTGCCGACGGGACACTCGAGTAGCGACACGTACGCGCGTTCGTGGACGCCACCCTCGGCATTCGGGATGGGATCGCCATGCGGGTCCACCGATGGGAAGCCGAGCATCTCGTCCATCCGCTGGATGAGGCGCTCGGAGACCGCGTGCTCGAGGTGTTCGGCTTCCTCGTGCACGTCGGTCCAGCTCATGCCCATCACCTGCACCAGGAAGAGTTCGATCAGCCGGTGACGGCGCAGGACGAGCGCGGCGAGCTTGTCGCCGGCGGGGGTGAGCTTCACGCCCGCGTACGGTTCGTAGCGCACGAGGCCGGACTCGGCGAGCGCCTTGACCATCGTCGTCGCCGTGCCGGGGACGACGGCCAGTGCGGTGGCCAGCTGTCCCATCGGCACCAGCGCGTCGTCGCCCAGCGCGCGTTGGGCGGAGTAGATCGCCTTGAGGTAGTTCTCGACGGTGCTCGACGGCAGCATCAGTGCAACTCCATGGCAGGCCGGTCGCTGACCGTCCGTACCGCGCGGTCATATCGTCGGCGCGCCCTGCCTCTTTGCCTGTCGTCTTCACGAGGGTAGGGGCGGCTCTCTGAGCCGCCCGGACAATGGGCGCCTCGGAGAGGCGCCCCTACCGTCATTCGCAAAGACCGTCTGGTATGGTACGGCAGACACTGGACGCAATGACGGGAACCGGGTACCGGGTACTGGGTTCCGGGAACCGACAACCCCAGACCGATGTGTCAGAAGACCATGCGCGCATTCGCGCTGCCATGAGCGCCTCATCTGCGGGAAGGCCTGGTTCCGCCGGCGCCGCCGCTCGACCGCGCGGCGACCTGAGCTCGGCACTGGCCACACCGGCGGCCAAGGCGCGATATGTGCGCGACCTCTTCCACGAGATCGCGCCGCGCTACGACGACATCACCGTGTGGCTGTCGTTCGGTCGCGACGCCCTCTGGAAGGACGTCCTGACGCGTATGGCGGCCGTCCGCCCCGGCGAGCGCGCCCTCGACCTCGCCTGCGGCACCGGCGACATCGCGATGCGGTTGCAGGCACGGGGTGCCCGGGTGACCGCGCTGGACATCACGCCGCGCATGCTCGCGCTCGCACGGACGCGCAATGGTCCGGCCTCGCCGCACTGGGTGTGCGGCGACATGCAGGCGCTGCCGGTGCCGTCCGGGTCGCAGGACGTGGTGACGATGGGCTACGGGCTGAGGAACGTCGCCGATCTCCCGGGTGCGGTGGCGGAGGTGCATCGCGTGCTGGCACCAGGCGGGCGGATGGTGTCCCTCGACTTCACCCTGCCGCCGTCGCCGATCGTACGACGCGCCTACCTGGCGTACCTGCGTGGCGTCGGCGGCGTAGTCGGGCAGTGGTTGCATGGCGACCCGGACACCTATCGCTACATTCCCGAGAGTCTCGCTCGTTACCCCGGCGCCGAAGGCGTAGCCTCGCTGATGCGGACGCAGGGCTTCACGCGCGTCGCATGGTGGCCGCTGCTCGGTGGACTGATGGCCATCAACACCGGCATCAAGGCGCGCCCGTAGCGAGCGGCACGACCTGCACCGCGGCGTCGGGCACTGCCCGCAGGAAGCGGTCGAGGGTCGAACCGTGCCACAGCAGCTCGAGACGCGTACGTGCACTCTGGCCGAAGATCACGTGCGTCACGCCTTCGCGCTGCGCGAAGGCGACGAGCCCCTCGGCCGGACGCGCCGCCTTCACACGTACGACCGTTGCTCCGAGCGACTCGGCCAGGCGGATGTTCTGCTGCAGCGCCTCGGCATCGTCGGCCATGATGCGATCGCCGCGTTCCTTCGGCGTTTCGACATAGACCGCATACCAGCGTGAGCCGAGTCGTCCCGCGATGCGCGCACCGGTCCGGATCACGCGCGGCGCGTCCGGATTGGAACTCATACAGACCATCACCCGCTCGGGTATCAGCGGCGGGTCGAGTCCCTCGCTGGCGCGATAGCGGGCGGCGGTACCGCTGACGGTATCGGCCACCACACGGAGCGCCAGTTCTCGCAGCGTCGAGAGGTTGCCCTTGCGGAAGAAGTTGTTGAGGGCGTGCTCGATCTTCTCGGGACGGTAGATTCGGCCTTCGCGCATGCGCGTGCGCAGTTCGTCGACGGTCACGTCCACGTTGACGACCTCGTCGGCCCGCGCCAGGAACGTGTCGGGCACCGTCTCGCGCACGCGCACGCCGGTGGCTCGAGCGACGGTGTCGTTCAGCGTTTCGAGATGCTGGATGTTGACGGCCGTCCAGACGCTGACGCCCGCGTCGAGGAGCACCAGCACGTCCTCGAAGCGCTTGTCGCGGGCGCTGCCAGGCGCATTCGTATGCGCGAGTTCATCGACGAGGCAGACCTGTGGCCGGCGCGCGATCACGGCCTCGACGTCGAGCTCGGTGAGCGCAACCCCTCGATGTACCACGTGCCGCTGCGGCACGATCTCGAGATCGCCCACTTGGGCCGTGGTGTCCGCCCGTCCATGCGTCTCGACCACGCCGACGACCACGTCCACACCTTTGGCACGCAGGGCCGCCGCATCCTCGAGCATCGTGTACGTCTTGCCGACGCCGGGCGCCGCACCCACGTAGACGCGCAGCCGGGCCCGTGCGTCCTGCTGCAGTTCGGCGAGTAGCGCCTCCGCCGACCGCCGGGGTGAGGAATTGGTCATCGCTCTCAGGCCAGGCCGAGTGCGACGAGCACCACGTCGATCGCCTTGATGCCGGCGAACGGCACGAGCACGCCGCCGACGCCGTAGACCAGCAGGTTTCGGCGCAGCACGGCAGCGGCACCCAGCGGTGCGTACGGCACGCCCTTCAACGCGAGCGGGATCAGCACGATGATGATCAACGCGTTGAAGATCACCGCCGACAGGATGGCGGACTCCGGCGTGGCGAGCCGCATCACGTTGAGTGCCCCGAGTTGAGGGAACGCGAGCAGGAACATCGCCGGGATGATCGCGAAGTACTTCGCGACGTCATTGGCAATCGAGAACGTCGTCAACGCACCGCGCGTCATCAGCAGCTGCTTGCCGATCTCGACGATCTCGATCAGCTTGGTCGGGTTGGAGTCGAGATCCACCATGTTGCCGGCTTCCTTGGCGGCCGTCGTCCCGCTGTTCATGGCGACGCCGACATCGGCCTGCGCCAGAGCAGGCGCGTCGTTGGTGCCGTCGCCAGTCATCGCGACGAGCTTGCCGGCCGCCTGTTCCCGCTTGATCAGCGCCATCTTGTCTTCCGGCCGCGCCTCAGCGAGGAAGTCGTCGACGCCGGCCTCCTTCGCGATGGCCGCCGCGGTCACCGGGTTGTCGCCGGTGATCATCACCGTACGGATTCCCATGGCGCGCAGTGCCGCGAAGCGCTGCGTCATGCCGCCCTTGACGATGTCCTTGAGGTACACGACGCCGAGTGGGTGATTCTGATCCGCGACGACGAGCGGCGTGCCGCCGGCTGAGGCCACTTGCTGGACGAGACCCGCCAGTGCCTCTGGCACCGCCGCACCGGCCTCGCGCAACCAGGCCGATACCGCGTCGGTCGAGCCCTTGCGCAGCCGGCGCTGCGGCAGGTCGACGCCGGACATGCGCGTCTGCGCCGAGAACGCGACGAACGTGGCTTCGTGCGGCGCCAGGTCACGATTGCGCAGCCCGAAACGCTCCTTGGCGAGCACGACGATCGAGCG
>DATJTM010000467.1:0-6362 GCA_035503395.1 Luteitalea sp. | reverse complement strand
GCCGGTCACGAGAGCGCCGGGGTGACCGCGCCGGCCACGCAGTGGTTCCTCGCCGAAGGTGCGACGGGCAACTACTTCGACCTGTTCATCCTGATTGCCAACCCGCAGGACACGGCGGCGACGGTGCAGGCCGACTTCCTGCTCTCGAGCGGGCAGGTGATCACCAAGAGCTACCAGGTGCCGGCCAACAGCCGCTTCAACATCTGGGTCGACGAGGCGGATCCGGCCCTGAAGGACGTGGCGGTCTCCACCCGCGTGACCTCGACCAACGGCGTCGGCATCATCGTCGAGCGGGCCATGTGGTGGCCGGGCCCGACGTCGGAGACCTGGCACGAGGCGCACAACAGCCCGGGCGAGACGACGACGGGCACGCGCTGGGCGATGGCCGAGGGGGAACTGGGCGGGACACGCGAAACGGAGACCTACGTGCTGGTGGCCAACACGTCGGCCTTTGCCGGCACCATCCGCGCCACGGTGCTCTTCGAGGACGGCAGCGCGTCGATCAGCCGGGAGTACGCGATCGGCCCCAACTCGCGCTTCAACATCGCGCCGGCCGCCGACGAGTTCTTCCCGGAGACGCGTGGCAAGCGCTTCGGGATGATCGTCGAGAGCCTCGGCGGCGCCCCGGCCCAGATCGTGGTCGAGCGCGCGATGTACTCCAACGCCAACGGCGTGCGCTGGGCGGCCGGCACCAACGCCCTCGCCACCAAGTTGCAGTAGACCGACAACGACCGGACGCGCCGGCGGCGCGTCCCTACCGAGTTGATTGGTAGGGACGCCTCGCCGAGGCGTCCGCCCTCGACTCCTCCATCACGACGCAGAGGGCCGGGCTGGGAGCCGCCTTCGCGTCGCGCTCCGGCGCCCAAGCAGCCTGCCCCAACTGTTGACTCCTTTTCCAGGTCACCTCAGCGTCGAGGCGAAGCTCGACGCCGACGAGGAAGACCAAGATCGTCGTGGTGTTGCACGAGCATCACGACGCACGAACGGCGCGGCGACTCCCGGAGGGTCGTCGCGCCGTTCGCGCACTCGGGGCTTGCGCCGCGACACACCTGCGCCGACAATCCCGCCATGATGTTCACCGCCATTCGACGATGCGCGACCGCGTTCGCGGTGGTCGTGCTGCTCGCCAGCCCCGTCGGAGCCAGGGCGACGACGCCGGGCGACGACGAGCGCGACGTCGTTGCCGCAGTGCAGCGTATCTTCGACGCGATGGCGACGTGCGACGCGGCCACCATCCGGTCGCTCACGATGCCGGAGGGCCGGCTCTATCGGACCACGCCCGGCGCCACGACACCGCCACGCAGCACGACCCTCGAAGACTTCAGCGGGCAGTTCGCCACCTGCGCTCGGCGCATGCTGGAGCGGATGTGGCAGCCGCAGGTTCGCATCCACAAGGACATCGCCACGCTCTGGGCACCGTACGACTTCTGGCTGGACGGCGCCTTCAGCCACTGCGGAATCGACAGTTTCGAACTGGTTCGCACCCCGTCGGGCTGGAAGCTGACTGGTGGCATCTACACCGTCGAGCGCGAAGGGTGCGCGCCGAGCCCGCTCGGTCCGCCGGCGGCCAAGGAGGTCAAGTGACCCGCAGATCGATCCCGAGGTTCGCCGGCGCCCTGATGGCGACGGTCGTCGTGTCAGGGATGGCCTACGTATCGGCACAGGCGCCGGCGGAGGGTGATGCGGTGCGGTGCGATGCCGTCCTGACGTCGGCGGAGGCGACCGCGGTCGCCGGCGACGGCTACGAGGGGCCGGCCATCTCCGAGCCACGTCCCGGCTTCACGTCCTGCGACTGGCAGGGCAACGACACGAACTTCGGCTTCACGTTCGCGAGCCTGTCGGCGCTCAAGGCCGACGATCGCAAGGCTGAAGAGGAGTTCGAGTTCGTCGTCGTCGCCGTCGAGGAAGGCAACAGCAAGCGCGAAGTCCTCAAGGGGATCGGCGTGCGTGCGGCGCTCGTCGTGCTCCAGGGCGACGCGATGCTGATTGCCGTGCAGAGACCGGATGGCGTGGCGCGGATGATCCTGTACAAGGTGCCGCGCGAGACGGCACTCGGTCTCGCCCGCGCGATCGCCGCACCGTAGCGCCGAGTCCAGGGGCGACGGCCGTGCTCGTCACGCGCCGCTGCCGACTGCCTCGCGCACGAACGCTTCGATCCGCTCGGCCGGCATCGCGCCAGCGGTGGTCGCCGCTTGCTGGCCGCCCTCGTAGACCGAGAGCGTCGGAATCGATCGGATGCTGAGCCGGGCAGCGAGGTCTGGGACCGCCTCCGTATCGACCTTGGCGACCAGCAGCCGTCCGGCATTGCGCTGCGCGACGATCGCTATCTGCGGCGCGACGACCTTGCAGGGCCCACACCACTCCGCCCAGAAGTCCACGAGCACCGGCAGCCGCGACGTGCGGATCAGCGCATCGAAGTTGGCGGCCGACGTGACGGCGACCGGTGCTGCCGGCGCCGGAATCTCGGTCTTGCACCGACCGCACCGCGCCGTCTGTCCCAGCGTGGCGTACGCCAGTCGATTGGCCGCCCCGCAACTGCTGCACGCCACGACCACGCCTTTGTCGTCACTGCGGATGCTCGACACGTCCGTCCTCCGTCACGCGTGCTCGTCGTCGCACGCCAGCTATCGAAGGGCAGCCTCGCGCGTGCCCTGATCTCCAGCCTACTCCGACCGCCGGAGAAGTCCCCAGCCGCTGGGGAATATCGCGAGCCGAACCACGCGCGTGCCGGTGGTGAGGCGCGCGCATCGCCGCGCCCGCGACCATCGTCGGCTGGCAAGGAAGTTGCCCTTGAGGGAACCGCCGGGTCTGTGCCCGGTGTCTCTCATGGCCA
The DNA here is from genome assembly GCA_035503395.1 of Luteitalea sp. GTDB lineage: Bacteria > Acidobacteriota > Vicinamibacteria > Vicinamibacterales > Vicinamibacteraceae > Luteitalea. The sequence continues at coordinate 3,529 of DATJTM010000467.1, read as the reverse complement.
CCGCCCTGACTTCTGCCTTCGACCGTCCCACCGCGGCGGCGGCGTCCGTTGCCCACTGCCGGCATTGCGGTAACGCATGCGCGGGACTGTTGCTTGCCAACGCGCACGGCACGTTCTGCTGTGCCGGCTGCGCCTCCGTCTACGCGTTGCTGGCCGAGCACGGCCTCGACCAGTACTACCGCTGTGCGCCCGACGCCGGACGCCCGCAGCGCACTGATATCGACGCAGCCCGCTGGGCGCTGCTCGACGATGCGCTGAGTGCGGCGCAGTTCCTCGACGGCGGCGACGGCACGTGGCGGTACGCACGCTTCGGCGTGCCGGCCATCCACTGCGCGTCGTGCCTGTGGCTCCTCGAGCGACTGTGGCGCCTCGAGCCGGGAGTCGGCCGCTGCGAGGTGGACATGGTCCGTCGCACGGTGCGAATCGCCTTCCGCCCCGACGTGACGACGCTGCGGCGCGTGGCAGAGCGCCTCGCGTCGATCGGATACGCGCCGGCCCTCGATCCGGAACACCGGGCCGACGCGCCCGCGTCGCGACGGGCGCTCTACACGAGGATCGGCGTGGCGGGTTTCGCGGCCGGCAACATGATGCTGTTCAGCATCCCGCGCTACGCGAGCGGGCCTGCCCTCGAACCGATCTTCCAGCGGCTTTTCGACACGCTGAACGTGCTGCTGGCGCTGCCGGTGCTGGTCTACGCGGCGTCGGACTTCTTCGTGGCGGCCTGGCGCGCCATCAGGAACCGCACGCTTACGCTCGACGTCCCGGTCGCGATGGGGCTCGCCGTGCTCTTCGGTCGCAGCCTCTTCGACATCGTTAGCGGGCAGGGCCCGGGCTTCCTCGATGCCTTCGCGGGCCTCGTGCTCTTCCTGCTGATCGGAAGGCTCTTCCAGCAGGTCGCCTTCGATCGCATCGCCTTCGACCGCACGGTGCGCTCGTTCCTGCCGCTGTCGGTGCGGGTGATGACCGCCGAGGGCTGGGCGTTGCGAGCCATCGACGCGCTGCTGACGGGCGACGTCATCCTCGTACGGCCAGGCGAAGTCATCCCGGCCGATGCGACGGTCGTCGATGCCGACGGCGCCGTCGATCTCGCATTCGTCACGGGCGAGCAGGCACCTGTCGCGGTGACGGCCGGCGTCACGGTCGTCGCGGGTGCCCGTGTCGTCGAGTCGCCGCTGCGCGTACGCGTGTTGCGACCGGTGTCGCACAGCCGGCTGGCGTCGCTGTGGCAGGCGTCGACGGCGGTCCACAAGCCGTCGCACTGGCTGACGCTGGTGTCGGCGCGCTTCGGTCAGGGCTTCACGGTGCTGGCACTCACACTCACTGCCGCCGGTGCCGTCGCGTGGTGGCCGGATGCCGGCAAGGCGGCACAGGTCGCCACGGCGGTCCTCATCATCGCGTGTCCGTGCGCGTTGACGCTCTCGGCGCCGATCACGCTGGGGACCGCAGCGGGCTGCCTCGGTCGCGCGGGGGTGTACCTCAAGGACGCCGCGGTGCTGCTCGATCTCTCCCGCGTCGACACCGTCGTCTTCGACAAGACCGGCACGCTGACCCGCGCCGAGACGCGGGCCGTGCTCGACCGTCACGAACTGTCCGCCGAGGACTGGGCACGCGTGCAGCAGCTTGCGGCGGCCTCGACGCACCCGATCAGTCGCGCGCTCGCCGGCCACGGTGTGCACGCCACCGATGCGCGCAACGTGCAGGAGCGGGCCGGTGCCGGCATCGTCGGCGACGTCGGCGGCGCGCGGGTGGCGCTTGGCACCGCTGCGTTCGTCCAGCGCATCGCCGGTGCACCTGCCGTCTCGGTGCCGGGTCGCACGTACGCGAGCGTCGGGCCGCGGGTGGGCTGGCTCACGTCGACGACGCCAGCCCGCGAGGGCGCGCCGGCGATGGTCGAGGCGATCGCGCGCCTGGCCGATCCGTGGCTCGTGTCAGGCGACCACGACCTGACGGCAGGGCAGTGGACGCCGATCTTCGGCACGCACATGCGCTTCGACCAGTCACCGGACGACAAGCAGCGCTTCGTCCGGTCGGTGCAGGCGCGGGGCCGCCATGTGCTGATGGTCGGCGACGGACTGAACGACGCCGTCGCCCTCGGCAGTGCCGACGTCGGCATGGCCGTGTCCGACGATGCGGCCTGCCTGGTGCCGGCGTGCGACGCGGTGATTGCCGGAGACGCGATCGGCGTGCTGCCCGACGTGCTGCGCTACGCGCGCCGCGCCCGCCACGTCATCGTCCTCTGCTTCGTCGTGTCCGTCTTCTACAACGTCATCGGCCTGGGGCTCGCGCTGACCGGCGCACTCACGCCTCTGGCCACCGCCATCCTCATGCCGGTGAGTTCGCTGACCGTGGTCGGCCTGAGCACGGGCCTGATGCGGGTGGCCGTGCCCGGAGGACGACGGTGACCGTGATCCTCTGGCTCATCGCGGCCGGCGCGCTCGTCGCCGGTGGCTTCATGGCCGCCTTCGTCTGGGCGGTCCGTAGCGGGCAATACGACGACACCACCTCGCCGGCCGTCGCGGTCCTCCTCGACGACCCGGCCCTTCCAGCACGCGACACAGGTCGCAAGGGTTCTCTCGATGCATGACGTCCTGAACACGTTACCCGACGAGCGTCCGGCCGAGCCGCAGACCGGCGTTGTCGAGGCGTTCGCATACGACAACGCGATCGTCCGCGCCTTCATCGTCGCGACGTCGGTGTGGGGCCTGATCGGCTTCCTGGTCGGCCTGGTCATCGCCCTGAAGCTGGTGCTGCCCGAGTTCCTCGGCGGCCTGCCGCAGCTGTCGTACGGGCGACTGCGGCCGCTGCACACCAACGCGGTGATCTTCGCGTTTGCCGGCAATGCGATCTTCGTCGGCGTCTACTACTCGCTGCAGCGCCTCTGCAAGGCGCGCATGTACAGCGACCGTCTCAGTCGCCTGCACTTCTGGGGCTGGCAGCTGATCATCGTGTCGGCAGCCCTGACGCTGCCGCTCGGCTTCACCACGAGCAAGGAATACGCCGAGCTCGAGTGGCCAATCGACATCGCCATCACGATCGTGTGGGTGCTGTTCGGCGCCAACATGCTGGGCACGGTGTTCACACGCCGCGTCCGCCACATGTACGTGGCGGTGTGGTTCTACCTGGCGACCTTCATCACCGTCGCGCTGCTGCACGTCGTCAACTCGTTCGAGTTGCCGGTGAGCCTGCTCAAGAGCTACTCGATGTACGCCGGCGTGCAGGACGCGCTGGTGCAGTGGTGGTACGGGCACAACGCGGTGGCGTTCTTCCTCACCACGCCGTTCCTCGGGATCATGTACTACTTCATCCCGAAGGCGGCCAACCGGCCGGTGTTCTCCTACCGCCTCTCGATCATCCACTTCTGGGCGCTGATCTTCATCTACATCTGGGCTGGTCCGCACCACCTGCTGTACACGGCGCTGCCGGACTGGGCGCAGACGCTCGGTACCGTCTTCTCCTTCATGCTCATCGCGCCGTCGTGGGGCGGCATGATCAACGGCCTGCTGACCCTGCGTGGCGCCTGGGATCGCGT
>DATJTM010000466.1:0-9499 GCA_035503395.1 Luteitalea sp. | reverse complement strand
TGGGCTGCGTGAAGAGCGCGCCAAGGACCTTCGCAAGCGTCGCCCGGCGCGCCTGATGGAAGAAGCCATCCGGGGCATGCTGCCGAAGACGAAGATGGGCGACCAGATGTACCGCAAGCTGAACGTCTACGAGCGCGCCGACCATCCGCACCAGGCGCAGAAGCCCCAGTCCCTCGAGGTCGAGTAAACGTGGCAGTCATTCAGTATTACGGCACCGGGCGTCGCAAGTCCTCGACGGCCCGCGTGTTCCTGCGTCCTGGCACCGGCCAGATCACGATCAACGCCAAGCCGATTGCCGACGCGGTCAACACCGAGTCGCTGCGCCTGCAGGTGCGGTCGCCCCTCGTCCTCACCGAGACCCTCGACAAGTTCGACGTCGTGGCGACGACGGCGGGTGGCGGCATTTCCGGCATGGCCGGCGCCCTGCGCCTCGGCATTGCCCGGGCGCTCTGCCTGTACAACGGGGAGTTGCGTGGCCGCCTGAAGAAGGCCGGCCTGCTCACCCGTGATCAGCGCGCCAAGGAACGCAAGAAGTACGGCCTCGCGGGCGCCCGCAAGCGCTTCCAGTTCAGCAAGCGCTAGGTCAGGATCCGGGATCGACTCTGTCGATCCCGGCGCAGGACACGAGTCCGGATCGTGCGTCCGGAACGTGAACGTCATGGGACGCAAGAGGCGTCCGAGAAGGTGTTGGAGGAAGCTTGACCCCGATCGCTGTCAAAGACCTGCTCGAGGCTGGTGTGCACTTCGGCCACCAGACCAAGCGCTGGAACCCGAAGATGAAGCCGTACATCTTCGGCGAGCGCAATGGCATCTACATCATCGACCTCGGCAAGACCGCGCGTCTGTTCCGCGAAGCCGAGCAGTTCGTGATGCAGCTGGCGAGTGAAGGTCGGACCCTGCTCTTTGTCGGCACCAAGCGGCAGGCGCAGGAAGCGATCGCCGAGGAAGCCGCCCGCTGCGGCATGTTCCACGTCAACCAGCGCTGGCTCGGTGGTCTGCTGACCAACTTCACCACCATTCAGCGCAGCCTGGCGCGCCTCCGCGACCTCGAGGCGATGGAGACCGACGGCCGCTACGACAGCCTGTCGAAGAAGGAAATTGCGCGGCTCGAGAAGGAGAAGCGCAAGCTCCAGAAGAACCTCGATGGCATCCGTCACATGGATCGCCTGCCCGATGCGGTGTTCATCGTCGACACCAAGCACGAGCAGATTGCGGTCGACGAGGCGCGCAAGCTCAAGATCCCCGTCATCGGGATCGTCGACACCAACTGCGATCCGGATCAGGTGAACTTCGCCGTCCCCGGCAACGACGACGCGCTGCGGGCGATTCGCCTGTTCGCCTCGCGTATCGCCGACGCGGTGCTGGCCGGCCGTGGTGTCCGTGAGTCGGTGCAGGCCGAAGTGCCGGCCACCGACCCCGAGACCGGCAAGCCGGGCGAGCCGCTGCGCGCGCAGCAGCGCCCGAGCCCGGCGCGCGGCGCCGCCCCCAAGGCCGAACCCGCTACGCCGGCGTCGGTCTGAGCCCGAGCCGCTTCGTCGCGGCGCAGTATCGAACGCCGGCCAGGCGCAGCAGCCCAGGCCGGCGTTTCGTGTGTCCATCCCTTTCCTTCCACTACTGCTCTTCTCTGGACAACACCGATGGCAATCACCGCTGAGATGGTCAAGAACCTGCGCGAGCGTACCGGCGCGGGGATGATGGAATGCAAGACGGCGCTCACCGAGAGCAACGGCGACGTCGAGGATGCAATCGAGTACCTGCGCAAGCGCGGGCTCGCCCAGGCCGCCAAGCGCGCCGGGCGCGTCGCCTCCGAAGGCATCGTCGGCATCAAGGTCAGCGACGACCGTACCAGGGGCGTGCTCGCCGAGGTCAACTGCGAGACAGACTTCGTGGCCCGCAACGACGGCTTCAAGGCGCTGGTCGACGAGATCACCAACACCGTTTTCACGAGCGATGCCTCGCATGAGCAACTCGTGGCGGCCGACGGCCCGATCGGCAGCCGCATCACCGCCGAGATCGCCAAGGTCGGCGAGAACATGGCCGTGCCGCGCACGGCTCGCCTGGCGGCCGACTACGTCGGGTCGTACAGCCACATGGGCGGCAAGATCGGCGTGTTGGTGCAGTTGGACGGCGCCAAGGGCGATGCCACCCAGCACGACGCGTTCAAGTCGTTCGTGAACGAGCTCGCGATGCACGTCGCGGCGGCGGCGCCCGCGTACACGCACCGCTCGGAAGTGCCGGCGGACGCGGTCGAGAAGGAGAAAGAGATCTACCGCGCGCAGATGGCCGACTCGGGCAAGCCGGCCAACGTCGTCGAGAAGATCATCGAGGGCAAGCTCGGCGCGTTCTACGAGCAGGTCTGCCTCGTCGACCAGCCGACGATTCGCGACCCCAAGGTCAAGGTCTCGCAGGCGCTCGAGGCCGTCTCGAAGGCCGTCGGCGCACCGGTGAGCGTGAAGGGGTTCGCGCGCTTCAAGGTCGGCGAGGCCAACCAGGCATAAGGCAGCCTGCGGGCTTCAGCCTACGAGCCTACCTGAGGGCGCCTCGACATCGAGGCGCCCTTCGTATTTCAGGCAGGCTGCAGGCTGTAGGCTGTGGGCTGCGCTGACGCGTTCTATAATCTCGCCCGGCATGTCGTCACGTCCCGCGTACTCTCGCGTCCTTCTCAAGTTGTCCGGCGAAGCCCTGATGGGCGATCAGGGGTACGGGGTGGACCCGGCGGTGGTGACGCGCATCGCCGAGGAGATCGCCGAGATCCGCGCGCTCGAAGTGCAGGTCGGCATCGTCATCGGCGGCGGCAACATCTTCCGCGGCATGGCGGGCAGCGCCCGCGGCATGGATCGGGCCACGGCCGACTACATGGGCATGCTGGCCACCGTGATGAACGGCCTCGCGCTGCAGGACGGCCTCGAGCATCACGGCATGCCGACGCGCGTGCTGACCGCGATCGAGATGCGGTCGGTGGCCGAGCCCTTCATCCGGCGCCGTGCCATCCGCCATCTCGAGAAGGGGCGCGTGGTGGTCTTCGCGGCCGGTACCGGCAACCCCTACTTCACCACCGATACGGCGGCGGCGCTGCGGGCGATGGAAATCAAGGCCGACGTGATCATGAAGGCGACCAAGGTGGACGGCATCTACACCGCCGACCCCAAGAAGGATCCCACTGCAACGCGCTACGATCGGATTACGTACTTGCAGGTGCTCGAGCAGGGGCTGCAGGTGATGGACGCCACCGCCATCTCCCTCTGCATGGACAACAAGATGCCCATCGTGGTGCTCGACCTGAACGCTGCCGGCAGCATGCGCCGGGCGATCATGGGTGAGGCGGTGGGTTCGCTGGTCACGGTCTGATCGGCCACGCCGGTCAGGGGCCACGGAGCAGGACACACGAATGGACGTTTCGGATCTGAAGTCGCTGTTCGACGAGTCACGCAAGCGCATGGGCAGCGTGCTCGATCACCTGAAGCGCGAGATGGCGGGCGTGCGCAGCGGCCGCGCCTCGACGACGCTGCTCGACGGCGTCCACGTCGACGCGTACGGCTCGTCGATGCCGCTCAACCAGGTCGCTCAGCTGTCGGTGCCCGAGTCGACGCTGATCGTCGCGCAGCCCTTCGATCCACAGCTGATGGGGGCCATCGAGAAAGCCATCCGTGCGTCCAACCTCGGGCTCAACCCGGCCAACGACGGCAAGGTCGTGCGCATTCCCCTGCCGCCGCTGACCGAAGAGCGCCGCAAGGACCTGACCAAGGTCATTCACAAGCTGGCCGAAGAAGCGCGCAACGGCGTCCGCCAGGTGCGCCGCGACGCCAACGACCGCCTCAAGAAGCTCCTCAAGGATCACGAGATCTCCGAGGACGACGAGCGGCGTGGCCTTGACGAGGTGCAGAAGCTGACCGATCAGCACGTCGCCCAGATCGACGACCTGCAGAAGAAGAAGGACCAGGAACTCCTCACGGTGTGACCGTGCGCCCCACGGTCGCCATCCTCTTCACGGGCGGCACGATCTCGATGCGCATCGACGCACGATCGGGATCGGCCGTCCCGGCGATGCGCGGTGACGACATCCTCGCGCACGTCCCGCAGCTGGCCGGCGAGGCCGACATCGAGCTCGAGGACGTCGCCCAGCTCCCAGGTCCGCACGTCACCCCCGAACACATGTGGCGGCTCGCCCGGCGCGTGGCGGCCTGGCTCGAACGTCCCGACGTCGATGGCGTGGTCATCACCCACGGCACCGACACGCTCGAAGAGACGGCCTACTTCCTCGACATCGCGCTGCGCACCGACAAGCCGGTCGTACTGGTCGGCGCCATCCGCACGATGTCCGAGCCGAGCTGGGATGGTCCTGCCAACCTCGTCCACGCCGTGAAGGTGGCCGGCGCCGAGTCGTCGCGTGCACGTGGCGTGATGGTGGCGATGAACGAGCAGATCCTGTCGGCCCGGGAGGTCGAGAAGGTCCATACCGAGGCGGCCGCCTCGTTCCAGTCACGCGAATTCGGCCCGGTCGGCGTGGTCGACGCCGGCGTGGTGCGCTACCTGCGGTCGAGTCCGCGCGAGAGCGCGTGGTTCGACGCCGAGGCCGATGGCTTGCTGCGCGTGCGGCGCGTCGAGGCCGACGTCGATCTGATCACGGTCGCGGCAGGTGCCGATGGACGCTTCGTGCGCTGCTCGGTCGCCAGCGGCGCGAAGGGGCTCGTGCTCGAGGCGCTCGGACGTGGCAACGTGCCGCCGGCGATGCTGGACGATCTCGCGAATGCCGTGCACGCCGGCCTGCCGGTCGTGTTGACGTCGCGCTGCGGGGCCGGCAGCGTGCGCGAGCGGTATGGCTACGAGGGAGGCGGCCGCGGCCTGCGCGACCTCGGCCTGATCTTCGCGGGTCGCCTGAGTGGCGTGAAGGCACGCATCAAGTTGATGCTGGCGCTCGGCCACACGCAGGAACACGAACAGCTGCGCACGATCTTCGACGACCCGATGGGATAGCGAGCAGCCTACGGCCTACAAGCCTACGGGCTACGGGCTACGGGCTACGGGCTACCTGAAACAGCGACCAGCGCGACGGCGCACGAGGCGCCCTCATGTAGCCTGCACCCTGCAGCCTGCCGCCTACGTGAGGTAGGGACCGCTCTCCGAGCGGTCCGTCGCTGCCACCGAGCCTACGGGCTACCTCAAAAGACAAGGGGCGCCCCCGTGAAAGAGGCGCCCTCAGGCAGGCTGGAGGCTGTAGCCCGCAGGCTGTTCCTACTCGTCGCCGAATCCGATACCGAGCGACTTGGCCGTACGGACCACGTCGCCGTCGGCTGGCACGAGCCGCATCTTGCCGCCGACGTCGGCCAGCGGAATCGAGCCGATCTCGGGCGGATGGAAGGCGACCATCCGGTCGCTCTCGCCCTTCATCAACAGTTCGACGGCCATCGCGCCGAAGCGGGTCGCCAGCATGCGGTCGAAGCTGGTCGGCGACCCACCGCGCTGCAGGTGACCGAGCACCACCGTGCGCGTCTCCTTGCCCGTCAGCTTCTCGAGTTCCGCCGCGATGCGGTGGCCAACCCCACCGAGGCGCTCGACGTAGCCGCCGTCAGCCGCCTTCACCAATGACACCTTGCCGCCCTGCGGGACGGCGCCTTCGGCGACGACGATGATGCTGAACTTGGCCCCGAATGAATCGCGCTCGCGAATCCGCTTGGCCACCAGCTCGATGTCGTACGGAATCTCCGGGATCATGATGACGTCTGCTCCACCGGCGACGCCCGAATACAGCGCGATCCAGCCCGCGTAGCGACCCATCACCTCGACCACCATCACGCGCTGGTGCGCCTGGGCGGTGGTATGCAGGCGATCGATCGCGTCGGTCGCGAAGGTGACCGCGGTGTCGAACCCGAAGCAGTTGGTCGTGCCGACGATGTCGTTGTCGATCGTCTTGGGCACGCCGATGATCGGCATTCCGCGCTTGTTGAACTCGTGCGCGATGGAGAGCGTGCCGTCACCGCCGATGACGACCACGCCGTCGATCTGCAGCTTGTGGAACATCTCCATGCAGCGTTCCGCGTAATCCCTCGGGCCGTCGGTCGTCTCGATCGGCTTGAGAAAGGGATTACCGCGGTTGACCGTCCCGAGAATCGTTCCGCCCAGGCGCAGGATGCCCGTCACGTTGCGGGGCGTCAGCACCGCGTGGCGGTTCGTCTCGAGCAGGCCGTCGAAGCTGTTCTCCAGCCCGAGGCACTCGATGCCGTGGTTGTAGGAAGCCTTCACGACGGCCCGGATGACCGCGTTCAGGCCCGGGGCGTCACCGCCTCCGGTGAGTACACCAATCCGACGAACCTTGCTCATACGCGAACGTCAATCCTCTGGGAATGGCAGGGATGTGGCGCCACAGTGCGGCGCACGCAGGGACTGCTGAAGTATAAACGCAAACGGGGCGTCCCGGCCGGCGGGACGCCCCGAAATTATGGTTGACCGGGCCAGCCGGCCAGCGTCGCCGTCAGCGACGGGTCACCTGGTCCCAGATCGCCGCGGCACCGCCACCAATCGCCGCGCCGATGAGCGCCCCCTTCTTGCCCTTCGTGGCGCCGCCCACGCCCGCACCGACGCCCGCAGCCGAGCCGATGATCACCGCGCTCTTCTTCCAGCTGCGCGGCTTCTTGTACTCGATGACCTCGTCATCGCCGTATACCGCGCGCCGGGCCGTCGTGCGGCCTGCGGGACGGTACGACACCGGCGTCGCCTGCGGTGCCGGTGCCGCCACCGGCGCATAGACGGGCGCCTGCGCGTACACGGGAGCCGGCGCATAGACCGGAGCGGGCGCTGCCACGGACGGCGCGTAGGCCTGAGTCGGAACCGGAACCGGCTGGGCCATTGCGACCGGCGCGGCCGTCGGCGCCGTCACGCATTCGACCTGCGGCACTGCCGCCCCGTTGATGACCGTCTGGCGCAGCAGCGGCTGCTGGCCCGCCGGGCACATCAGCAGCACCGGCGACGATTGCGCCGACCCGAGCTGCTGGGCCTGTGGTGAACTCTGCGAGGCGGGCGCGCATGCAGTGACGCCAGCCAGCATCGCGACGACAGCACCACCACGAACAGCGGACGAGACAAAGGGAAGGGACATCATCAGGGCCTCCTTGTTTGACTACCTGCCCCGTGATGGACCAAGGCGCGTGCCAGCCCGAATGCCCACTCCAGAACGCAATCGACGTCATGGAACTCTGCACTGGGCCGCTACCAACTGCCGAGATGTGCTCGGACGAGGACGACTCCCCGAACGTGCGCCTACTGGAAGGTCACGACGATGCCTGCGGCCCGCCAGCACGCCGCCGCCGCATCCGAATCGGCTGCACGGATGAGCAGGTAATCGGTGTCGAACGTCGAGGTGACGAAGATCGGCAGCCCTTCGGCAGCCAGCGGCGCGGACAATCGCGCCACGATGCCCGTGACTGAAAAGTCGAGCGGTCCCTCGACCATGAACGTCGCGAAGGGGCCTTCGCCACGGATACCGGCTGGCAAGTGAGCCTCGTCGACGATCACCGACAGCTCATCAGGGGTGCGGGTCACGGAGACGAACGCGCCTTCGAGCATCCAGCGGGCGATCGGTCGCTCCGGCGGCAACCGCAGCACGTAGAGCGTCAGCGGCAGCTTACGTACGCGAATCGTCTCTGGCGCCGGCATGGCGCGATGGTACGCGCGGTTCGTCGCCTGGAGCACGAGGAACCCACGAAACGACAAAAGCCGCCTGTAGGCGGCTTCGGCGTGACTCTGTTGTTGGTGGACGGCAGGAGGCTCGAACTCCCGACCTCCGCGTTGCGAACGCGGCGCTCTCCCAGCTGAGCTAGCCGCCCACTTGCCTGCTGCGACGCCGCAGGCGCGGCGCCTGACCCTCTGACGCGTCACACGTCACCGGGCCGAACGCAGAGTGTAGCACATGACCTCGCATCGTGACGGCCTTCCTGGCGCCGCCGTCAGCCCGTCTTCCCGGTTCCCGTTTTCCGACCGCGAACGGTCCTTCTTATAATGCGGAGATTGTGCCCATCTTCGAGTATCGCTGTGACCACTGCGGGCATCGGTTCGAAGCCATCGTCCTGAACGGACGCCAGCCCGAGCGCTGCCCGGCATGCGAGCGCCAGGAGATCAGCAAGCAGTTCTCGACGTTTGCGGCCCACGGCGGTGCGCCGTCGTACGCCGCCGCACCAGGCGCCTGCGGCTCGTGTGGCGATCCCCGCGGTCCCGGCAGTTGCCGGACTCACTGAACCGGGGGCCGTCCTGTTTCACCTCCGTCGCCGCTCCCCCGTCGTCGTCGCCGACACGCTCGACCACCTCGCTGGCCTGGCCCGCACCCGTGGGCACGGACGTGACGCGCTGCATCTCGCCCAGCTCTCGACCGCCATCCGCCGGGTGCTCGAGCCGCAGCCCCGCACCTCATGGAGCGTGGTGCGGCGATCCCTCGACGAACAGGGCCTGGGCCAGGGGCGCGACGCCGATCTGCTCGAACGGCTGCGCCGCACCGACCACGACGAGGTCGCCGACCTCCAGCGACGCCTGCCCGCCGGCTCGCGCGCGCTGCTCCGCCACGGCGATCACCCGCTGCGACACCGCCTCGCCGAGGAAGACCTCCTGCTCGACAGCGACCTGGATCGTCTGCTGGACGACGAGTTGGTCGACACGCTGGCGCAGTTGACGGCCCCTGAGGGCGAGTTCCACCTCGTGCCGCTCGGCCGGGCATGGATGCAGGCAAAGCAGGCGCGGCGTGAACTGGCCGCTGCCGCCGGCGCGCCCGATGCGTGGCACGTCGTCGGCGGGCTGCGGCGCACCGATCCATTGAGCCCCGACGTCGCAATCCTGGCCGTGACGGACACACCCGACGCGTGGGTGCGCCGGGCCAGTGAGGCGCTCGCGTCCGAGAGCGTCATGGTCGCCGGCGCTCACGCGCTGGCCATCGCCGCCGAACCCGAGCCGATCGTGGTGCACGCGATCCGCGCCGCGGCGGTGCCGACCAGCCTCGCGTGGTACACCGGGCCACGCGCGCACGTCCGTGCGCTGCGAGCGCGCGCAGATGCGGCCGGCCTCACGTTCACGCGCGACGGACTGCGCGACGGACCATCGGCCGTGGCGCTGGCTGACGAACCGGCGTTGTACGCCAGGCTCGGCCTGCCCTTCATTCCGGTCGAGCTGCGAGCCCGCCCTGACGTGCTCGATCAGGCGCTGGCCGGTCGACTGCCGACGCTGGTGGAGGTCGCCGACATCCAGGGCGACCTGCACATGCACACCGTCTACAGCGACGGTCGAGACAGCGTGATGGCGATGGTGCAGGCCTCGAAGGCCCTGGGGTACCGCTACCTGGCCATCACCGACCATTCGCCGACGGCTCGCGCGTCACGCGTGCTCACGCTCGCGCGTCTCGAGGCACAGGCCGCCGAGATCGAGGAGGTCCGCGCTGCGGTGCCCGACATCACGATCCTGCACGGCATCGAGTGCGACATCCTCGAAGACGGTCGCGTCGACGTCCCCGACTCAGTGCTCG
>DATJTM010000465.1:0-14066 GCA_035503395.1 Luteitalea sp. | reverse complement strand
GTCACGACGTCGGCCAGCACCGCCACCCCGAGTCCGATGCGGAGCAGGCCGAGGGATCGAAGATCGCAGCCGAAGAGTTCCCGCAACTTCGACCGCCAGTGCTGCAGGTGCGAGGCGCCGGTGCTCACTCGGTGCACGGTGCTCGATACTGGCTGGGCTGTGACGCAGTGTCAATGCCGGCCCGACGGCAGGTCTACGTCAATTCGCCGGCGACCGTGTAGTCGTAGATCAGTGCGTCGTCGGCGGCCGCGTTGAAGCGGGCGCCGAGCTCCACGTGCAGCGGATGCGCGAGGTACGTGCGGAGCCCGTCGGCATCGTCGAACTCGACGAGCGCCACCCACGGGAACGACGGGAACCCCGAGAGACGGTACTGCGGTGCGTCCTCGAGATGCTGGCCGATGCGGAAGCCGCGCACGGTTGGAATCTCCCGGGCGGCGACTCGCATTGCCTCGAGCAACCCTTCCTGTTCACCGGCACTGACATCGGGTCGGGGACGGAAGAGCACCACGTGGACGACGCGGCTCATTCGTCGCCCTTCTTGCGTTTGCGGTCGGCGGGCGGCAGCTCGCCGACCTTCCACGTGCGGCCCTTCTTTGGCGCCGCCGCCGGTCGCGCGTCGCCAGAGCGAGCCGTCGCGTCGCGCGGTCCGCGTCGGTCCTCACGCCAGTCCGTCCGCGGGGCGCCCGAGCCCTGGCCGCCGCGGGGGGCCGAGAAGTCCCTGGGCGCGCGACCCTCGCCGGTCGACTTGCGCGGAGGACGGTCGCCGGCTGGCTTCCAGCCCGTGCGATCGCCTTGCGGACGGTCGGCCTTCGGCCGCCACCCTTCACGGTCGCCACCGCCCGGCCGGTCGCCGCCCGGCCGATCGCCGCGAGGACGGGATGGCTTCGAGAAGCGATCACCGTCGGTGCGTGCTGACGGACCGTCGCCCTTGGGGCGCCAGGCGGGCTTGTCGCCCGGGGGCCTGGAGCTGCGGGGACGATCGCCATGCGCGCGGTCGTCGGTCTTGGGCCGCCACGGTTTGTTGCCGGCCGGGCGCGAACTCCGCGGCCGATCCCCTCCGGCAGCACGGTCGTCCGTCTTCGGTCGCCAGGCGGGCTTGGCACCGGGAGGCCTGGCGCTGCGCGGGCGGTCACCACCGCTCTCGCGATCGTCGGGACGCGGCCGCCACGCCGGCTTGTCACCGTGTGGGCGCCCCCCGCGCGGGCGATCGGCACCGGATGCGCGATCGCCCTCCGACTTGGGCCGCCAGGCTGGTTCGTCGCCGGGTGGTCGCGAGCTGCGCGGACGACGATCGGCTTCAGAGGTGGGTCCGGCTGTCCCAGCCCGGCCCGATGCGTCACCATCGGGCCGCGGCCGCCACGGCTTGTCGCCCTTCGGCTTGAAGCCGGGCGCCCGATCGGCGCCCTTCACCCACGGGCCACGACCGTCGGCTGCTTGCGCAGCCCAGCGCTTACGCTTCACGTCGCGCGGCACCTGGTACACGGCGCGCGGATCCTTGTGCTCGCCGCCTGGGCGCCATTCGGCGCCGCGCCGCGGTGGCCTGCCCGCGTCCATGGCGTCGCCAGGCGTGTCCCACAGCTTGCCGCGCTGGAACCACTTGATGGCGGCCGCCGGATTCTGCCGCTGCAACTGCTTCAGGGTGGGGATCAAATCCTCGCGCACCGGAGCCCGGAACGCGGTGGGTTGATCGTCGACGATGATGGTCCAGAATGCGCCGCGCGCCATGATGTCCTTACGGGTTGAAATGGCGTCAGGAGGACGCCGTCGTGAAGCCGTTACCGACGGCTGTCTCTCTGTGGGCCTTGCCACACCGAACCCGGGTTCGAACCCCGTCAGGGTTCCGTCCCGAAGCTGATGCCATTCTTCGGTTGCCGGCTGCATACCCGGTACCTCGCACCAGTTCCGGGTGTCCGTCCGCATACGGGCCGCGTTGGGACAACGGGCCCTACCTGCTGTGGCGGTGCCGGCACCCGGTCCCCGGTCCCCGGTCCCCGGTCCCCGGTTCCCGATCTATTTACTGTAGCCCCGATCCGAGGCCGAACCGCTCCAGTCGCTTGATCTTCTCGACGAGCGTCGTGCGCTTCACGCCCAGCAGTTCCGCCGCCCGGCTGCGATTCTGGTCGGTCCGCGCCAGGGCCTGCGCGATATACACGTGCTCGATCGCGGCCAGTTCACGTTCGAGGTCGAGGCCGTTCTCTGGCAGCGGCAGGCTGGCGCCGCGTTCGTCGGGACGATCACCGCGCACATCGGGCGGCAGCACGTTGACGTCGATCTGTGTGCGCCCTGGGCTGAGCGCCAGCGCGCGCTCCACCGTGTTCTCGAGCTGCCGGATGTTGCCCGGCCAGTCGAACGCCATCAGCCGGCGCATCGCGTCCTGCGAGAACGTCACGTCGGTGCGAGGCGGCACCGCCTGCCCGCCCAGCCGCAGCAGCATGTCGCGCACGAGCAGCGGCACGTCGTCGCGGCGATCGCGCAACGGCGGCAACTGCACGGGGATCACGTTGAGGCGGTAGTACAGGTCCTCGCGGAACGTGCCCTGCTTCACCATCGACTCGAGATCGGCGTTGGTGGCGGCCAGCACGCGCACGTCGACGCGCACCGGCCGTGCCTCGCCAATCCGTTCGATCTCACGTTGCTGCAGCGCCCGAAGCAGCTTGGCCTGCAACGGCATCGGCATCGTGCCGATCTCGTCGAGGAAGAGCGTGCCGCGATGGGCCACCTCGAAGCGGCCGGGCCGATTGGCCACGGCGCCCGTGAAGGCGCCCTTCACGTGGCCGAACAATTCGGCCTCGAGGAGCGTTTCCGGGATGGCGCTGCAGTTGAGCGCGACGAAGCGTTCGGACGCCCGCGGGCTCAGGTGGTGAATCGCACGCGCCACCAGTTCCTTACCGGTTCCTGTCTCTCCGAGAATCAGGATGGTGCTGGTCGTCGGCGCCACGGTCTCGACGATCTCGAAGACCGCCTGCATCGCGGCACTGCGGCCGACCAGCTGGTCCATCCGATAGCGTTCGCGCAGCTGTTCCCGGAGGTACGTGTTCTCGGCCCGGAGACGGCTGCGCTCGAGTGCCCGCTCAAGCGCCAGGTCGAGCTCGGCCAACTGGAACGGCTTGGTGACGAAGTCGGCCGCGCCCTGCCGGATTGCGTCTACCGCCGCCCTGATCGAGCCATGACCGGTCACCACGATCACCACGATGTCCGGGTAGCGGGCGCGGGCCGCCTCGAGGATGAGGGTGCCGTCACCGTCCGGCAACCGGAGATCGGTGAGGACGACGTCGTAGGCAAAGCCCTCGAGCCGCTCGAGCGCCTCGGCAACGGTCGAGGCCTGGGTGACCTCGAATCCCTGGCCCGACAGCCACTCGGCGACCCCCGCCCGGAAGGCGCCTTCGTCGTCGACCAGGAGGAGGGGGCGGGGTTGGCTCATGCGCGCGTCAATATTCTGACATCGACGCGTGCGAGATGTCGCGTGCGGGCTCTACAGGCGCTGCGCGGCGAGTCCGATACCACCTGCGGACTCCTGCATGACCTCTCTGAGCCCCCTCGCCGACCTGTTTCACCGCCTGAACAACCATCTGGGCATCGTGCTCGTCAACGCGGAGTTGATCGAAGCCAAATGCCCGGACGCCGGCACGCGCACCAGGGCCGCCGACGTGGTCAGCGCCGCCGTCAGCGCGCTGGATGCCGTGAAGGAGATTCGCCGCCTCGTGCCGGAATCGCTTCTCGAGGACGACGGGTCGTCAAGAAACTA
The DNA here is from genome assembly GCA_035503395.1 of Luteitalea sp. GTDB lineage: Bacteria > Acidobacteriota > Vicinamibacteria > Vicinamibacterales > Vicinamibacteraceae > Luteitalea. Next base: position 10,321 of record DATJTM010000465.1, on the reverse strand, counting down.
GCGATCCGCTACTCGAAATCGTCAAATTTCTGCCACTCCAGAAGTCGCAAGGTTCGGTGACCCTCCAGACCGAGAATCCTTGTTTTGCGTTAACACAATATTTAACAACGGCTTACGGCTTCTAATGGCTCTGAGCCGGTAACCGTCATCTCTTTGGCACTCGCGTTGCTATAGCTCTCATCGCCTCGTTGCGAGACGGGGCGCCGACTCCCAGCCGGCAAGCGAGTTTCAGGAGACTGACCGTGTTGCAGCCCCTTCGTGAAGACCAGCAGAGTCGGGTAATCGCCAGCCGGGCGTTCGTCGAGGCGCTCGCGCGCCGGATGGCGTCCTCCATGCCCTCGGGCGTGGACGTCGGCGACCTCGTGCAGGACGGGATGATCGGCCTGATCGACGCCGTTCACCGCTACGACGAGGCCCGGGGCATCCGCTTCGAGACGTTCGCGGAGCGGCGTGTGCGCGGCGCGATGATCGACGCGCTGCGGCGCGACGCCTGGCCGCGCGGTGTCCGCCGCATCCGGCGTGAACTCGAAGCCGCGCGTGAGGCGCTCCGCGTCGCGCACGGGTCCGAGCCGTCGCTGGCCGACCTGGCGCTGCACCTCGGCATCGACGAGGAGCGGCTCGGCCGGACGATCGTGCGCATCAACACCATCGAGGCGACGTCGGCCGCGGCCGGTGGCGACAGCGAGGATGCGAACCTGCCGCCGGGTTGCGTCCCGACGGCGCCGCCCGCGCCTGACGCCCGCTACGCGACCGTCGAGCGCCGCGAGCGCCTGCGCGCCGCCATGGGCCGTCTCGAGGTCCGCGATCGCCGCCTCCTGTCGCTTTATTACTTCCAGGACGCGACGATGAAGCAGATCGGGCAGGCGCTGGGGGTGAACGAGTCGCGGATCTCGCAGCTCCATGCCCGTGCGCTCACGCGCCTGAAGGACGCGCTGTTCGCCTGCGGCTACAGCGACGCCACCCGGATGGGCGCGGCGCTCGTCGACCTCCAGCAGGCCCGCACCCGCCGGGCCAGCCAGGCCGACGCCGTGCTCGACGCCGCCTCCCCGAAAGGGAAGCTGCTGGCTTACCCGACGACTTCGCGGACGACGCGCAGGAGTTCGGCCAGCCGGAACGGCTTGGCCAGCCAGCGGCAGCCGCTCTCGTCAAGGAATCGCGCCGCTTCGGTGCCGGTGACGTCGCCGGTCACGAAGATCACGCGTCGCGCCTGAGGCGGCGACACGTCGGAGATGGCCCGATAGAACGACGGGCCGTCGACCCGCGGCATCCGCAGGTCGCAGATGACGGCGTCGAACGTCTGCGACCGCGCCCGCGCCAGCGCCTCCTCCCCATCGCTGGCCATCGTCACGTCGAACCCCGCATCGCGCAGCGTGTCGGCAACGGCCCCGGCGAGGGCTGGTTCGTCGTCGGCGAGCAGCACGCGCAACCCGGTGCCGAACACCTCCGGCACGTCGACGGGCGCCGTTGATGGCGCGCGCGGCGCCTGCACCGTCGCCCCCGCGGCCGGCAGCACGATCGCAAACGTCGCGCCGGCGCCGGGGCTCGATTCCGCGAAGAGCCGTCCACCATGCTCGGCGACGATGGCCTGCGCGACCGACAGGCCGAGTCCGGTACCCTCCCCGACATCCTTGGTCGTGAAGAACGGGTCGAAGATGTGCGACAGGACCTCCTCGCTCATCCCCGGACCATCGTCTCGCACCTCGATCCGGACGTGGTCGGTGTCCTCGGCCAGCGTGCGCAGAGCGATCAGGCGCCCGACGCCCTCGCGCACCATCGCGTGCTCGGCGTTGATCAGCAGGTTCAGGACGACCTGCTGCAACTGGTGCGGATCGGCGAAGACGTCGGGCAGGTCCTCGCCGAGCGTCATCTCGGCCCGCAGTCCGGCCCGGTGGAGGTCCACTTCGCGCAGCCGCACCGTCTCGGCAACCACCTCGTTGACCGGCACCATCAGCCGCGTCGTGTGCCGCTTGCGCGCGAACGTCAGGAGCTGACGGGCGATCCGCGCGGCGCGTTCGGCCTCCTTGTGCAGCGTCCGCAGTCCGGTCGCGAGCGGTGTGTTCGCGCCCTGCAGGCGGAGCCGTTCGGCCAGCGCGAGGATGGCGCCGAGCGGGTTGTTCAACTCGTGGGCGACGCCCGACATCGTCTGGCCCAGGGCGGCCATCTTCTCGGCCTGCAGCAGCTGCTGATAGAGGTCCCGCGACTGCTCTTCGCGTCGTCGCCGTTCGCCGATGTCGCGGACCAGCAGGAAGACGAGCCTGCTGGCGGGCCACTCCCGACTGCCGACAGCCGACTGCCGACTGCCGGCAATTGACGCCGTGATCTCGCAATAGGCGATGGTGCCGTCGGCCCGGCGGAGTCGTCCGGGCAGGTCGGTGACCGGCTGCGACTCACGCAAGCCGCCGAGCAGCCGATTGCGCTCCTCGGAGTCGATCCAGGTGGACGGCGCGAGCAGGTCGGGCGGAGTACCGGAGCTGCCGCGGAGCAGCGCCTGCAGGGTCGGATTGGTCGAGACGGTCTGCGTGGCGCCCTCGTCGTCGAGGGTCGCGATGGCAAGGCCGACGGGGAGGGTCGCCGCAAGTTGCGACCACGGCTGTTCGTCTGGCGGGTGACCGTCCGTTTCGATCAGTGCGGCCATGAACGCGGTCACGATAGCACGTGCCCAGCGACGCCCGGGGGATGTCCCTCCCCGCCGCCATCGGGCCCCAGAGAGGCTGGGGTCGGTCCCGGGCACAGGTTCAGAAAGGTTGTGGAGACGTTCATGCGTAACTTGCTTCGTTCGTTCGTGGCCGCTGGCGCGGTGGCCTTCGCCGTCGCGGCGGCGCCCCTTCCCGCACTGGCACAGAAGGCGTCACGGCCGACCGTCGCGGTGCTCGACCTCGACTTCGGTGCCGTGCAGCAGTGGTGGTCGGGCAACTGGGACATCGGCAAGGGTGTGGCCGACCTGCTGGTCGACGAGCTCGTCAACGACGGCTCCTTCCGGGTCATCGAGCGCAAGCGCCTCGACGCCATCCTCGCCGAGCAGAACTTCTCGAACAGCGACCGGGCGGATCCGAGCGCGGCCTCGGTGGCCAAGATCGGCAAGGCGCTCGGCGTGAAGTACCTGGTGGTCGGCTCGATCACCAAGTTCGGCACCGAGAACCGGAACCTCGGCGTCGGCGGCGGCGCCTTCGGCGGCGGCAAGTTCGGCCTCGGCAAGGTCGGCACGTCGAAGGGCAAGGCGACGGTGGCGATCACCGTGCGCATGGTCGACACGTCGACCGGCGAGATCATGCTGAGCTCGAAGGGTCAGGCCGAGTCGTCGCGCAGCGGTCTGCTGCTCGGTGGTGCAGGCGGTGGCGGTGCGGGCGGCGGCGGGTCGGTCGAGATGGGCTCGTCGGACTTCCGCGAGACGATTCTCGGGGAAGCGACCGAAAAGGCCGTGGCCCAGGTGCTGACCAACCTGGTGACCAAGAAGGATCGGCTCGACTGACCGGTACCCGGTATCGTCTGTAGGACCGTCGCAGAGGGAGAGACGTACGGGCCAGCTCGGCGCAAGCCGGCTGGCCCTTCGTTTTGGTAGGGACCGCTCGCCGAGCGGTCCGGCAGTAGGGACGCGCCGGCGGCGCGTCCCTACCTGTCTATCTACCCTTCGCCCCGGCCTTCATTGCGGGGCCCGAGGGCGAACGTCATGGTGCCTTCGGCCACGATCTCGTCGCCGACCCGGGCCACGCCTTTCAGGACGCCCATGCGGCTGCGGAGCCGCTGGACGCGCGCCTCGATGACGACGGTGTCGCCCGGATGGACCGACCGGCGATACCGGACGCGTTCGATCCCCATGAAATAGATGAGCTTCTCCCGGTTCTCGGGCTTGGCCAGGATGAGAATCGCCCCGACCTGGGCGACCGCCTCCGTCAGGATGGTGGGCGGCAGGACGGTGGGCTGGCCGTGAATCCGCGATAGGTAGCTCTCGTCGCCCGTTACGTTCTTGACGCCGACGACCCGGGTGTCCACTTCGAACTCGGTGATGCGGTCGACCAGGAGGAACGGATACCGGTGAGGCAGGATCCGCTCGATGGCCTGGTAGTCGAAGGGGACGGTCAGTTCCATGCGCAGGGGCAGTATAATCCCCCCTTCCGCCGCGGTCCTTGGCGCGCCGAAGCCGTAGGGCGACGGCGGGCGACCGCTCTTCCGCCGCGATGCGCGGCGTGACGTTCCCTTGACTCAGACACCTCTGCCCAGCGAGCTTGTGCCCGCCGCGCGGTCCATCAGCGATCAGGAGACTCTCCGCTCGCTGTTCGACCTGGGGCGTCGTGTCATGTCGGTCCTCGCGCTCGAGGACCTGCTGCAGACGATCCCGCGGCTGATCGAGCGCCTCATCCAGTTCGACGCGTTCGCGATCTACATGCTGGACGGGACGGCGACGTCCCTGCACATCGACTATGCGGTGGGCTACCCGACCGGCGTCGCCGAGTCGATCCGGCTGCCGGTGGGCGAAGGGCTGGTCGGCCTGGCCGCGCAGGATCGGCGCGCCGTCCTGGTGAACGACCTCGAGCACGACCCGCACTACAAGGGGTACGTGCCCGGGATGCGGTCGGCGATCGTCGTGCCGCTCGTCTACCGCACCCGGACGATCGGCGCGCTCAACATCCTGAGCAGCCAGAAGCACGCGTTCACCGAGAAGGACCTGGCGATCGTCCGCCAGTTCGGGGTCCACGCGGCCACCGCGCTGGAGAACGCGCGCCTCTACTCGGAAGCCGCCAAGAACGCCAAGGTCTTCGAGACGCTTCTGGAGGTCAGCCGCGAGGTCTCGTCGATCCTCGACATCGACCTGCTGTTCGAGCGCATTGCCGCCGCCACCCGGAAGGTCATCGACTACAAGGCCTTCGCGATCATGCTGCTCAACCCCCACACGCAGCGCCTCGAGGTGAAGCACCTCGCGTCGCCGTACGGGGTCAACGAGAAGGTGACGTCGATTGCCGTCGGTGAGGGGCTCACCGGCTATGCGGCGCTGCACCGGATGCCCGTCGTGGTGGGCGACGTCCATCAGGATCCGCGCTACATCGAACTGTTCGACACGGTGACGTCCGAGCTCGCGGTCCCGCTGCTGTACCAGGGCGACTGCATCGGTGTGCTCGACTTCAGCACCGACGACCGCGACGCGTTCGACGCCGGTGACGTGGAGTTCGCCACCCTGCTGGCGGTGCAGTTCGCGATCGCCATCCAGAATGCGCGGCTCTATCACGAGCTCACGACCAACCAGTCGCGCATCGAGCGCGAACTGCGGTTCGCGCAGCGTGTGCAGGCGGCGCTGTTGCCGCAGGAAGTGCCGGCCCGGATCCGGGGCCTCGACATCGCGGCCCGCTTCGATGCCGCGCGCGAACTGGGGGGTGACTTCCACGACTACCTCGATCCGCTCGCCAACCAGTTGGTGGTGGCGCTCGGCGACGTGTCGGGCAAGGGCGTGCCGGCGGCGCTCTACAGTGCGTTCGCGTCGGAACTGGTGCGCTCGCGCACGTTCCGCAAGCGCTACATGCCGACAGCCGTCACACCGTCGTCGGTGCTGCAGATCGTCAACACCATCCTGCACGAGCGCCAGCTCGAAGAGATGTACTGCACGTTGTGTTACAGCCTGTTCGACCTGAAGAAGAAGACGGTCACCGTCGCCAACTCCGGCGTGCCGTATCCGCTCAAGATGTCGGCAGAAGGCGAGATCGCGTGGCTCGACGTGACCGGCGTGCCGCTCGGCTCGTTCCCCGGCATCGAGTACGAGGAGCACGTCATCCCGTACGCGAAGGGTGACCTGTTCCTGTTCTATTCGGACGGGGTGTCCGAGGCGATGAACGCGGCGGGTGACGAATTCGGGCGCGACCGCATCGCCGAGGTCGTGTCGGCCTATCACGGCCGCCCGTCCCGGGAAGTCGTCGACGCCGTCTTCGCGGCGATCGAGGAGTTCCGCGGCGACGCCGCGCAGAACGACGACATCACCGCCCTGGCGGTCCGCGCGCTGTGATTCGCGGACTCCTGCTGGCCGCTGGCGTCACGCTGCTCTTTCCAGTCGGGTCACCCGCGGCCTCGCGCGACCCGGTCGCCGTGCAACGTGCCGAGGCGCCGTCGAAGACCGACGAACTCGCGACGCACTTCGCCAGGGCCCTCGAGAAGATTGCCGAAGGCGTCGACGGCAGCGTCTCCTACGTCGTCGTCGACCTGACGACTGGCGCTCGCATCGAGCGGCGGGCGGGCGAGCCGTTCCCGACCGCCTCCGCGATCAAGGTCGGCATCCTCTACGAGCTGTTCGCGCAGGCTGATGCCGGCACGGTGGTGCTCGACGATCCGAAGCCGATGCCGGAAGCCAGCCGGGTGGGTGGGTCAGGCATCCTGCAACGCCTGAAATCCCCGGTGTTGTCGCTGCGCGATCACGCGATGCTGATGATCCTGCTCAGCGACAACTCGTCGACCAACGTGTTGATCGACACGCTGGGCATGGCGCGCATCAACGCCCGCATGCAGCAGCTCGGCACGACGAGCTATCACCTGCGTCGCCGGATGATGGATGGCGCGGCGGCAGCCCGCGGCGACGAGAACGTCGCCAGCGCCGCCGACCTCGTCGTGGTGATGGATGCGTTGAGGATGGGTAAGGGATTGCGACCGGAGAGCCGCGCTGCCGCGCACGCCATCCTGCAGGAATTCGGACCGACGTCGATCCGCGCGGGTGTCCCGTCCGACGTCGTGGTCGCCGCCAAGCCTGGCGGCCTCGACGGCGTGCGTACCGAGGTCGCCTGGATTGACCTGAAGGGGCGTCCTTACCTGTTGTGCGTGATGACCACCTTCCTCGCCGACGATTCGGCGGGGGGCAAGGCGATCACCGACATCTCGCGGACGGCGTTCGCCTACTTCTCGCGCCTGGCCCGGGCCGGCACCGAAGGCCGCCTGCTGGACTCCGCCGTCCTCGGCATTAGATAGTCTGCCTTTCTGCCGACTTCTTCGTCGGCCCCTCCCGAAGCCCCATTTGCCGGGTCGCCCTCTTGGGTGACTTTTGTCCGCGCCTGGGCGATCAAAGCCGATAGAACTCCAGTCCTCTGTGCAGGTTGCGCGGTTTCGTAAAGCGCGCCGACACATGTTTTACCGAAGCGAATCGCCAATGTCGGCGTTGTCGCTCGGACGTCAAACCGACTGGCAACAATCGTGCGTAATGGGGTGCTCGTCCCGTGCACTTCAACTCGGGACGGCGGCCGCCGATAACCAAAGGTATTCGGCGCGTCCCGGTGCGATCGGGGTCCGCTTTCGTCAGTGCTCCAGCACGCGGTCGACGCAGGTCGAGAGCGGTTCCGCAACCCGAGGGGTTGGGACTGACGGGGCGGTAGCCTGTCCGACGCGCGGGAGCGAGGTCGCGGGGAACGTCGATGTCGATGAGTTCAGGTATGGAATGGTTCGCCCTCAGGGTCAAGCCGCGCACCGAACGCGTGGTCGCGGCAATGCTCGACGGCAAAGGCTATGAGCGACTCCTGCCGTTGCACATGGAGCGGCGCCGCTGGTCCGACCGCATCACGACCGTCGAGGCGCCGGTGTTTGCCGGCTACGTGTTCTGCCGATTCGACGTGCAGAAGCGGCTGCCGATCCTCACGACGCCGGGCGTGCTGAGCGTGGTAGGCATCGGCAAGGCGCCCTACCCGATCGACGACGCGGAGATCGAATCGATCCGCGTGCTCAGTGCGTCAGGCCTGGCCGTCGAACCGCATGCCTTCCTGCACGAAGGCCAGCGCATCGAGATCGTTGCGGGGCCGCTCACCGGCGCGACGGGCGTCCTGATGAGCGTCAAGGGCCGCGACCGTCTGATCGTCTCGGTCACCTTGCTTCAGCGTTCGGTGTCGGTGGAAGTCCCGCAGTCCTGCGCCTGGCCGATCGGCGCGTAACCATGTTCGCCCTCATGTTTCGTACGCGCGCCCGGCAGGTGGTGATGGCGCTCGCTCTCTTCGTGGGCGCTGAAGGGGCCGCGGTCGCGCAGCCCGCGCCGACATCGCCGACCTCCCCAACCGCCACGGACGCCGCCGCCGCGCCGGTCGACGCAGGCTTCACCATCGGGCCTGAAGACGTCCTCAGCGTCCTGGTGTGGCGTGAAGCCGACGTCAGTGGCGAGGTCACGGTCCGCGCCGACGGCATGATCACGTTGCCGCTGATCCGCGATGTGAAGGCGGCTGGCCTCACGCCCAACCAGCTCGCCGAGCAGGTCCAGGCGCAGCTGCGCGAGTTCATCACGGACGCGTCGGTCACCGTGGTCGTCCGCCAGATGAACAGCCGCAAGGCCTTCATCACCGGCGAGGTCGCCAAGCCCGGCGCCTACCCGCTGGTTGCGACGACGACCGTGATGCAGTTGATCGCGTTGGCCGGCGGCTTGACCGAATTCGCGGAGAGCAACGCGATTTCCGTCATGCGGATCGAAGACGGCAAGACCACCACGTTGAAGTTCGCTTACAAGGACGTCGCCAAGGGCAAGAAGGCCGAGCAGAACATCGTGCTGCGGCCTGGCGATACCGTCGTCGTTCCCGAGAAATAGCCGTCGTGCGGCTGCGAGACTTCACCGGGCGTTGTGTGCTGCTGCTGCTGACGGCAGCGGGGCCAGCGGCTGCGCAGTCACCGGCCTCGCCGGCGCAACCCGCGGCTGGTCAGCCGGCCACGACGCAACCGCCGACCGACACCGATCGGCGTGGCCGGGACGCTCGGCCGCCGCGGCCGTCGCGTCGGACCGGGCGAGGGGCCGGACAAGGCGGGCGGGGCGGCATGCTGTCGCGAGTGCCGAGGACTGGCGGCCCGGTGACCCAGACGTTGAGCCTCGACGCCAACCTGGGCGCCGGCTATGACGACAACGTGGCGGGCGACACCACGTCTGGCAATGCCGACCCCACATCGATGCGTAGCGGCACGGCGGCCACGCTCGATGGCGGTCTCCAGTACGTCAGGGGCAATGCACGGCATTCCCTGCGGCTCGATTCCCGTGGAATGGCCTACCACTACCCCGATTACCTCTCCGACCCTGTCGCCGGCGTGTCCGTCGTCGCCGGCTTGCGCACGACCGTCGGTCGCAGTACCGCGCTCGATGGATCGCAGACCTTCGGATCGGAGCCCTTCTTCAGCGCGTTTGCTCCCGCTGCCAACGTCAGCACGCCGACGCTGGCCACCCAGCAGGCGATTCCGATCACCGGCCTCTTCGAGCGGCGCTCGCGCCACGCGCGTACCAGCGTCTCCGTGGCGCAGCCGCTCGGTGCCCGTCACAGCCTGAGCGCCGGCTATACCTATGGCACGCGGCAGTTCTCCGATGATCAGGTCGGGGACAACTCGTCGCACGCCACGAACACTGGATATGCCGTTGCCGTGTCGGACGCCCTGCGTCTCCGCGGGGACTACCAGTACACCACCTTCGACCTTCGGGCGGAGGACAGCCTCGCCGCTCCGCAGACCGACAGAACGCACCGCGTCGAGGGTGGCCTCGACCTGCAGCTGGCCTCGCGCGGTGACCGCCCGCTCACGCTGATGGCGGTCGCCGGTGCGGCACGTCTCGAGTCCACGGGGGCGACGGATGCCGCCGTGCCGGGTGCCACGGCCTGGGTGCCGGTCGCCACCGCCGGCCTCGGCGTGCCGCTCGGCGCGACCTGGTCGATCGAAGCGAGTTACCGCCGTGAGTTCTCGCTGCTCCAGGGCATCAGTACCCAGCTGTTCTCGAACGACGCCTCGAGCCTGTCGTTGCGTGGCGCGCTGACACGCCGCACCGCGGTCCTGGTGGGCGCCACGCTGGGCGACTGGCGAGTGCCGAACCAGTCAGGCCGACCGGAGCGCTTCCGCGTCTATGGCGTCAACCTGCAGGTACGGCAAATGTTGAACAACGTTCTCGGCCTCACTGCCGGCTACACGTACTACCAGCATCGGCTGGCGGACCTGGAAACGCTCCCGCTCGGCTTTCCATCCGAGTACGGCAGGCGCGCGGTCCGTATCGGCTTGTCGTTGCGTCTGCCCTTGATCGGCCCGCGTCCGGCGCAGGCATCAGTGACCCGATAGGTAAGACCATGCTGCCTGGACGTGAGATCTCCATTCCGGCGTTGCTCGCCACCCTGCGGCGTTACCGGTGGCTGGTCATCGTGCCGCTCTTCGCCGGGACGATCGGAGGCCTGCTGGCGTCACGGTTTCTCCCGAGCCGCTATCGGTCCGACGCGTTGATCCAGGTGGTGCCCCAGCGCGTGCCCGAGTCCTATGTCAATGCCACGGTGACCGAGCGAGTGGAGGACCGGCTGCGCGCCATCAGTCAACAGGTGCTCAGTCGAACGCAGCTCGAGAAACTGATTACCGACCTGGA
>DATJTM010000464.1:0-8070 GCA_035503395.1 Luteitalea sp. | reverse complement strand
GGGCGGCCCGCTGCGGCGTTCTGCCGTCCGCCGGACCGCTCCCATGCCACGCGCCGTCACCACGACGTTCACCCGGGCCGCCCGCTGGCCCGACCCTGCCGAGGAGCGCGCCACAGCGCTCGGCGATCGCCTGCTCCGCCCGTTCGGCGACGTTCGACGCGGCGAGGGTACCGACGCCATCCTGCTGCTGATCACGCTGTTCCTGGTGCTCTGCGGCTACTACATCTGCAAGACCGTCCGCGAGCCGCTGATCCTGACGGGTGGCGGTGCGGAAGTGAAGGCCTACGCATCGGCCCTGCAAGCGGTGGCGCTGATGGTCTTCGTGCCGATCTACAGCTGGCTGGCGGCGCACGTCTCCCGTCTCACGCTCGTCACCTCGGTCACGCTGTTCGTCGTCGCGACCCTCGAACTGTTCTGGCTGATCGGCCAGACGGCCCAGCCGCACTATCTCGGGATCGCGTTCTTCGTCTGGGTGGGCGTGTTCAACAACGCCGTCGTCTCGCAGTTCTGGTCGTACGGCAACGACCTCTACTCTCCCGACCGCGGCGCCCGTCTGTTCCCCGTGATCGGCATCGGCGCGACCCTGGGCAGCCCGGTTGGCGCCTACGTGGCCAAGGAGTTGTTCGAACGCGGCGTACCGGCCCTGCACCTGCTGCAACTCGCGGTGCTGGTGCTCCTCCTGTCGATGGCCGGGTACCTGCTGGTCGAGCGCCGGCAGAAGTCCCATGCCTCCGCTGCCGCGTCGAAGCCGACCAGCGCGAGCACTCGTGATGGCTTCCTGCTGATCGCCCAGAATCCGTACCTGCGGTTGATCTGCCTCCTGCTACTCGTACTGAACGTGGTCAACACGACGGGCGAGTACATCCTGAGCCGCGCGGTCCTGGCCAGCGCCCAGGCGGCCCTGCCCAACGGCACCGACGCCGCGCGCGAGGCGTACATCGGCAGCTTCTTCGGCTCGTACTTCTTCTACGTCAACATCGGCGCCATCGTCGTGCAGAGCCTGCTGGTCTCGCGGCTGGTCCGCGCGGCGGGTATCGGCGGCCTCCTGTTCGTGCTGCCGATTGCGTCGCTGGTGACCTACTCGATGGTGCTGGCCGGGGCCGGCCTCAACGCCTTCCGCTGGACCAAGACGGTGGAGAACGCCGTCGACTACTCGGCGATGAACACGGCCCGCCAGATGCTGTGGCTGCCGACCAAGCGTCAGGAGAAATACGCGGCCAAACAGGCCGCCGATACGTTCGTGGTGCGTATCGGCGACGTGCTCGCCGCGGGCCTCGTGTTCGCCGGAACGACGTGGCTCTCGATGGACCGGCAGGAGTTCGCCGTCGCCATCCTCGTGGTGATCGGGGTCTGGGCGGGCGTGGCGTGGCTGCTGCTCAACGAGTATCGGCGCCGTCAGCACGAGCAGCCGTCGGCTCGCTGAGCTGCCGATCGAGTTCCTGCAGGCGACGGCCCAGCGTCCGGAGGTTGGCGATGGCGAGGGCCGTGCTGTCGGCCAGCGCGTCGAGATACTCCTCGGGCGAGATCGACAACAGACGGCACGCGCTGAGCGCGGTGGCCGTCTCGCCCTGCCCGATGCCGAGCACCGCGAGCAGGCCGAACGCGCCGCCGCGTTCGAGTCGTCCGAGCGTGGTGCTGCCGCGCGTCAGGCGCAGGTCGCCCTCGATCACGACGTAGAGGCGCGGGTCGGCGCTGTCCGGCTCGTTCAGCACGTCGCCGCTCTGATGGGCGGTCTCCTCCATCTGCGCCGCGAGTTCGGCGAGCACGTCGGAGGGCACCTCCTGAAAGAGATCGACTTCGATCAGCAGCGCGGCCTTTTCGACCGTGGTCAGCGTGTCCATGCGTCAGAGGCGGGCCAGGGCCCAGCGGACGGTCTCCAGGCGAGTGGGATCGGCTGTTTCAGCGGCGTGCACGACGGGACGCAGGTGGGTCGCCCGGCGCAGCCCGATCGCGTGCACTGCGAGCGTCGCCAGCCACACGTCGTCGCCACTCGCCAACGACTGCAGCACGTCGTCGACCGACGGCACCTCCGGCTCGTTGGAGCGCAGTACCGGCATCACCATCTCGCGATCGTCGGGTGACAGCGTCGCTTCGAGGTATTCGAGGGCATAGGCGCCGATGCGCTCGTCGCCGCTGATCAGGCCACGGTGTGCGCGCAGCATCTCACGCGCAGGGTACAGCAGGGCGAGCCGCCGGAACACATGCTCGCGACCGTGGGCGACCGCTTCGTCGAGGGCGCGCGGCAGCAGGCCGAGGGTGGTGCCGGCCGACTCCGCCGCGAGCGCGGCACGCTGGGCGAGCCGCGCCTGCAGTTCGAGGATGTCGGCACGGATGGCGTCGCGCACGGCAGTCGCGTCGAGGGCGAACGCGATCTCGCGCTTGCGGGCGGCGTTCATGCCCATCAAGGTCAGGGACTGCAGTGGACGTGGGTCGTCGCGACCGACGCGGGCCAGTTGCGCCACCGCCGACGCGGTCCCGATGCGCCCCAGAACGACGGCCACGTCACGTCGCACGCGTGCCGGTGTGGCCGGATCGGCCAACGCATCGCCGAGGGCCCCGCTGACGACGTCGCCGAGCGACACAAGTGTGTCGCGGGCCACCCCGCGCGTGGCGCCCTGCAGGCACTCGAGCAGCACCGGCGCCGCCAGTCGATCCCGACTCGCCACGACCGCTTCACAAGCGGCTCTCGCCCGCGCCTCGTCGCCACTCTTCATCGCCACATACAGCGGATGCGCCGTCAGCCAGCGGACCTCTCCGGCAGGTTGTGCGGCCGAGCGAGGTGGACGCCGTTCACGACGGGCGCGCGCCCGCACCGCCGGCGAGCGGTGCTGGGTGAGGCGCTCGGCTTCGCGACGGGCGCGATCCGGATCGGCCGACATCATCTCGCCGAGCGCGAACAGCACGTGCCGCTCGTCCTGGCTGCGCAGCATCTTGGCGAGTTCCGGCACCGCGAGCGACCGATCGCCCTCATCGCGGCCAGCCGTCGGTCGACCGGGCCGCAGCAGCGCATCGAGCGAACGTGACAGCGCCGGACCGTACGCCTGCGACAACCAGCCGAGGACGACCGCCCAGCCGCCGGCGACACACAGCGCCATCAGGGAGAGGTGCCACAGGTCCGATCGATGCAGCGTCGCCAGCCCGACCAGCAACAGCGAGGCGCCGACTTCGCCCCCGCGTGTGAGGAATCCCTCTGACGCGTGCTTCATCACCGCACGGCGTTCACCCTGCAGCGGCAGGAAGAAGAACTCGTTGGCGGTTCGCGTGACGGAGTGCCGCGAGGCGGTCTCCCAGAGACGGGTGAGGACAGGGGGCCAGATCGCCGGCATCACGAGCCCGACAGCGGCGCCGGCGGCCACGCCACCGGGCAGCACGAACGCCAGCACGCGCGAGCCGACGCGCGTCAACAGCCAGCCGGTGACGACCTGTGCAGCCAGCGCCAGCAGGCTCACGGCGACGTTGAAGAGCCCGAGCCAGCGACCGAGTTCCGCCGCATCGGTCGTCTTCATCTGCAGCGCGAACTTGAACTGGTAGTCGACGATCCCACCCGTGATCGCGCCGAGCACGATCACCAGTGCGAGCAACCGGGCGTAGCCGTCTTCGCGAAGAACCGTGAGCGCGCGCACCGGCGGGCCATCCGGCGCCTTCTGCGGTTCCTGCGCGCGCGAGACCGGCGTCGCCAGCCCCAGAGCCAGTGCGCCGGCGCCGAGGTGCGTCACGGCGGTGAGGCCGAGCACCTCGGCGAGCGTCAGCGACGCCGTGAAGCCCGTCGCCATCAGACCGGAGACGGCTCCCCCGAGGATGCCCAGCGCACCGACGAAGCCGATGTGCCGTCGCGCCTGTTGTGGGTCGAGCGCGCTGTAGGTGAGCACCCAGAACTGCGCCACGAGCAACGGGCCGTACGCGCCGACCCACACGTAGAGCGCCGCCGCGCTCCAGCTGCTGCGGTCGCGCAACAGCAGTTCCCAGAGCAGCAGCGTCACGCCGGTGACGACGGCCACACGTGCGAAGGCACGAAAGGGGTCGCGATGCCGGGTGAGGCGGGCAACCAGCGGGGTGACCGCCGCCGTCGCGAGCAGGACCGCCACCGTGAGGTAGGGCACCCACTCCACCGACATCCGGCTGAGGAGCGCGCCGTCGCGGACGATCCGCGCCCACGTGAAGGCGGCGATGACCAGGAAGTGGAGCACGCCCAGCGACCAGCGCAGGCGGGTCTCGCGATCGCCGCCTTCGGGCTTCGGCTCCATGGTCGACATCATAGACAGGACGACAGCACGGACGTCAGAAGAACGACGTCAGCAGTCACAAGCATGGCTTCGTCTACCAACGGTCGCGCCGCGCGCTGCGGGTCCGGCCCTATCGAAGGTGACGAAACATGAGATCGACGAGCTCGTCGTACATCGCGTCGGCTGGCTCGTCGCCGGCGCGGATGGCGCTCGTCGCGCAGTGCTTCAGGTGCGAACGCATCAACTCGCGGCCAACGGCGCGAAGGGCTTCCTGCACCGACGAGATCTGCGTGAGCACGTCGGCGCAGTAGCGCTCCTCTTCCACCATCTTCTGCACGCCGCGGATCTGTCCCTCGATGCGGCGCAGCCGGGTCAGCGTCTTCGCCTTGTGCGTCGCGTCCAGCCCGAGCGCATGCGGTCCCACGTGTGCGGGCCCCTGCGATTGCGTCATGGTGTCCTCCGATCGAGTGTCAGCTGGCGCAGCCGCAGGCTGTTGCCGACGACACTGACCGAACTGAACGCCATCGCGGCACTCGCGATGACAGGGCTGAGCAACAGGCCGGTCGCGGGATACAACACACCGGCCGCCACCGGGATGCCGACGACGTTGTAGACGAAGGCCCAGAACAGGTTCTGCCGCATCGTCGCCAGCGTGCGACGGGCGAGCCTCACGGCGAGCGCCACGCCGTCGATCTGGCCGCGCACGAGCGTCACGTCGCTCGCCGCCATCGCGACGTCGGTGCCGGTGCCCATCGCGATGCCGATGTCGGCCTGCGCGAGCGCCGGCGCATCGTTGATGCCGTCGCCGACCATCGCGACGACCGCACCCATCTGCTGGCGACGAGCGATCTCGGCGACCTTGCCTTCCGGCAGCACACCCGCCACGACATCGTCGATGCCCGCCTGGGCACCGATCGCGCGCGCCGTCGTCGGGTTGTCGCCACTCAGCATGACGACGCCGAGACCGAGCGCACGCAGATCGCGGACCGCGTCCGCGGCCCCAGGCTTGATGCGATCGGCGACGGCGATGAGGCCGGCGGGCCGGCCGTCGATGGCCGCGAAGACGAGCGAGGCGCCCTCGCCCGCCCACTGTTCGGCCGTCTGGGCCAGCGTGCCGACCTCGACGTCGGACTCCTCGAGCAGCCGTCGGCTGCCCACGAGCACAGCGCGGCCGTTCACATGCCCGGAGGCACCTCGACCCGCGTGGGCCACGACGTCGTTGGCGTCGGGCAGCATGATGCCTGACGCCTTCGCGTGCGCGACGATGGCCGCCGCGAGCGGGTGCTCGGACCGATGCTCCACGGCCGCCACCAGGGCCAGCGAGTCCGCCGCATCCGTCACCCACTGCTCACGCGTCACCGACGGCTTGCCCTCGGTGAGCGTGCCGGTCTTGTCGAACACCACGACGGATACGTCGGCGGTTCGCTGCAGCGCGTCGCCCCCCTTGATCAGCACGCCGGCTTCGGCGCCCTTGCCGGTGGCGACCATGACCGCGGTCGGCACCGCCAGGCCCATCGCACACGGGCAGGCGATGATCAGCACGGTGACGGCAGCCGCCAGGCCGCGCACCACCGCGCCATCACCACCGACGATCCACCAGGCGACGAACGTCACGAGCGCCAGGGCCATCACCACCGGCACGAACACCGCGCTGATCCGATCGGCGAGATCCTGGATGGGGGCGCGAGTGGCCTGCGCGTCGCGCATCAGGCGGACGATCTGGGCCAGCGTACTTGCGGCGCCAAGCGTGGTGGCGCGATAGACGAGGGTGCCGGCGCCGTTGACCGTGCCCCCGATCACGCGAGCACCAGCCTTCTTGTCGACGGGCATCGACTCGCCGGTCAGCATCGACTCGTCGACGCTGCTGCTGCCGTCCTCGATCTGCCCGTCGACGGCGAGACGCTCGCCCGGACGCGTCACCACCAGGTCGCCGGCCACGACCTCATCGATCGGCACATCGACGTCCTGGCCATCGCGGCGCACGCGGGCGGTGCGCGGCTGCAATCCGGCGAGCGCACGCAGCGCGTCGGCGGTGCGCCGCTTCGCGCGCGCTTCGAACGTCCGGCCCACCAGGATCAAGGCGATGATCAGCACCACCGCCTCGAAGTACACGTCGGGCTGAAGGCCACGCCGCAGGAAGATGCCGGGCGCCACGGTGGCCACCACCGAATACACGAACGCCGCCATCGTCCCGACCGCGACGAGCGTGTTCATGTCGGCGCCGCCATGGCGTCCAGCCGTCCACGCACGCACGTAGAACTGACGGCCGGCCCACGCCATCACGCCGGCGGTCGTCAGCAGCAGCGCCCACGACAGCACCGTGCGGTCGATCGCGTACAGCCACGGCATCCAGCGGACCAGCCCCGGATGGAGCGTGGTCATCATCCAGTGCATCAGCGGATCGACGGTGCCGCCGAGGTGCCCGTGCGCATCTGGTGCCATCAGCGGCATCGACACGACCATCGCCACGATGCCGACGGCCGCACTGACCCAGGCCTTGCGACGCAGGCCGAGATACTCGCGCGCATCCGCCTCGTCGCGGGCTTCCTGCTCTGCAACGGGATCGACGACATCGGCCTCGAGGTGCGCGTCGTAACCGGTCGCCTGGATGGCCGACACCAGCGCGTCAGGCGTGACCTGCGAAGGATCGAAGCGCACCGAGGCGCGATGCGCGAGCAGGTTCACCGACGCGTCGGACACCCCGGGCACCCTGGTGAGGGCACGCTGCACCCGTGCCTGGCACGCGGCGCACGTCATGCCCTCGACGGGAATCTGCACCTGCGTGAGGGCCTGCAGCGGCGTCACGCGTGCCTCGACGCCCGCCCCGGCGCTCACGACTGGCCGGCAGGAGCCGCGCTGACGAGCGTGTAACCGGCCTCCTCGACCGCCTCCGAGATCTGCTGCGTGGTCACGACCGATTCGTCGACCACGACGTCAGCCTGCCCCACCGTCACCTGCCGCACGTTCACCCCGGGCACGTGCTGCAGCGCGAGCGTCACCGCCTTCACGCAATGCCCGCACGACATGCCGTCGATCTTCAGCACCTGACTCGTCACATCGTCCTCCGCGTCATTTCGTCGGGACCGGCTTCACTCAAGCGGCCCCATGTTTCTGAACGGGACGGCCTTCGTCATTCGGCCGTCGGAACATTCGTGGCACCGGGTTTCAGCTCGACGCCAAATGACGCCGCGCACATCGGAGGTCAGCGCTGAACTCCGACCGCCGACGCGCCGACTCTCCGCTGCACCCCGTACCCGGTACCCCGTACCCGATGTCCGGCTCCCGGTGCCCCGGTTCCCGGTTCCCGGTTCCCGGTTCCCGCTATAAGTATACCCCCCATGGGTATACGACGCCAGCCCGCTCTCAGCGGTTCCGGCTGCGCCTGCCATACTGGCCGCCGGTGCACGTCGCCTCGTCTTCACTCGATCACCTCACGACCTTCCTGCAGGTGCGGGGCTGGATTCCGCCGGGCTCGGCCCTCGTGGGGCGCACGACCCTCAATGCCGGCCGGACTGTGCAGACGTTGCGGGTGACGACCGACGCCGGCGCTACGCGAGTCCTCCGCCAACCGGCGGCTCGGACGGAATGCAATGGCGCTCCCGATCGGCTGACCGTCGAGGGCGCCTTCTACCGGCTGGTGCAGATCTGGCCGGCGGTAGCCGACCGGATGCCGAGCTGCCTTGGCGCCGATCGCAGTGACCACGTCGTCGTCCTCGAAGATCTGGGAAGCGCCGCGACGCTGGCCGACCTCTACGGGACGCGGCAACTGCTCGACGAGGAAGTCGAGGACCTGACCGCGTACCTGACGGCCCTGCACGCGATTCCGGTGGTGCCAGACGACGGCGAC
>DATJTM010000463.1:0-9388 GCA_035503395.1 Luteitalea sp. | reverse complement strand
CCCCATTCGCGAGGCCCACGCGCACGAGGTCGGACGCCGTCGAATAGGACGCCTTGCCGTCGCTGCAGCACGCGAGATCGCGCATGTTCATCGGGCGCCGGCCGCGCCGCGGGTTGGCGTCCTCGCGCGGGACGAAGAACGTGGCGCGCTCACCGGCCAGCGGCTCCGCGCGGCCGACCCCGATCGGCCTCAGCACGACGTCGCGCACCATGCGCAGGAGCGGGAAGTCCTCCTCCGGCTCGCCGACGTGTTCGGGGCTCCACTCCGCCGCCGCGTCGGCGCCCGTGTCGCGAAGTCCCAGCGAGGCGACCGTGGCCGGGGTGATGGCTGTCGCTGCGGTCCCGATGTTGAAGCGGGTCCGGGGGGTCACCGGCGTCCGCGACTCGATGTCGCGCCAGCCGAAACCCTCGGCCCACACGATGTCGCCGCCGGCGCCCACCGCAATCGACAGGCCCGGGAGGTTCTGGTCGGCGAGGGCCGCGCGCGCCAGCTGTCGCGCGCGTTCGACCGCCGGTGCCCAGCCCGGCGATGGCGCGGCGGCGACGACCGTCGGCACGTCCTGCGACTGCGGGAAGAGCGGCGCCGCGACCACCGTGGCGTGGGTGAGGAAGGCGGCGAGGGCCGCTGTGATGGCGCCGACGGCGAGCGCCACGTTTGCCGCCCATCCAGGCAACCGGTTGCGGAACGACCGCACCGCCAGCACGACCGCCACCAGCATCAGCAGCAGGCCGATGACCGCGGCGCCCGGGGCATCGTCGGCCTCGGCGACGTAGAAGCCCATGGCGGCGATGGCGAGGGCAATCGCGATCAGGGCGAATGCCCTGACAGGGTTGATGACGTTGGCGTTCATGAGTGCCACTGTGCCCGTCTCGCTGGCCGAAGTCCTCACCGAACTGTGAGCAGGTGCCGAGATCTGCGTGAGTGCGCCTGATCCGTGACGAATCTCGCCGACCTCCGGGGGCAGGCGACTGTTATTGTCTCGGCATGAGCGCGGGACGTCGCCTCACCATCAGTGGCCTCGCCCTCGCCTGGTGTGTGGTCGTCGCACTCGTCGGAGCGCCATCCGCCGTCCGCGCGCAGGCCGTCGACGATGGCACCAACGCCTGGCTGGTGGTGCTCGACGCCTACCTCGCTGGGGACTATCGCCAATCGACCGTCGCGCTCGACCTGGTGATCGCCGAGGCGCCGCAGGACGCCGTGCGGCGTGCCCTCGTGCAGATGCGAGCGGCCATGGACGCGGCCACCAGCGAGGGAGCCACCCGCACCGCCCGGCGTCGATTGCAGGCCGCGGCCCTGGTACCGATGGAGGCGCTGCTGCCGCTCTCGGCCCGGGTGGCCGACGACCATCGCTTCGCGTTCCTCGAAGACGCGTTGCGTCAGGCCTTGACCGCGCTGCGCGAGACCGGAAAGACGCGGGGCACCCGCGGGAGTGAGTGGCGGCTGTTCCTGCAGTGGGCCGAGCTGGGGTACATGCAGTTCCTCCTCAACGCCGGCCGTCTCGAGGAGGTCGAACGCATCGCCGCGACCCTCCGCCTGTCGAAGGCGGATGCGGACCTGCAGGTCCAGCACGATCTCCTGCGCGGCATGGTCCGTGAGCGGACGGGACGCCTGGTGACCGGCGGCACCCTGGCACGCCACAGCTATCTCGCCGGTGACGGGACGGTCGGACCCATGGGGCCCGTCGCCGATGCCGCGCACGTAGGCGGCGTGACGATGCGCACCGACCGCCTGGTGCTGGCCCGGCGCTTCTGGACGTCGGCAGCCCGCTGGTACGAGCGCGTCCTGGAGGCGCGACCGTCAGACCCCGAAGCGCGACTCCACCTCGCGCGCACGTGGCTGGACCGCGACCAGCCCCGCCGCGCCCTCGACCTCCTGCAGCCGCTGGCCGTGCAGCCCTGTGTCGTCGCCGAGTGCCCACTGGCGCTGCTCTTCACGGGCGACGCACATGAGCGACTCGCTGCGGTGGATGACGCGTCGCGGGCCTACCTGCAGGCGAGTGGTGAACTCGTGACCCGTCAATCGGCGCTCCTCGCGCTCCTCCATCTCGGGCAGCAGCGTGGGAGCGCGCCGGGCCTGGCCCTCGCGCGGCAACTGCGCGACGCCGCGCCGCTCGGACGTGAAGCGACGCCTGATGCGTGGGGTCCCTACGTCGGCGGCCGGCGGGCCAACATCGATGCGATCCTGCGGCCGCTGCGTCGCGCGGTGCAGCGATGACCGCGCGGCGAACGTGCGTGGCGTTGATCGCCGGCGCGGTGCTGTCGTGCTGTGTGCCGTCGGGGCGCGCGCAGGCGCCGGCCCTGCGCGTACAAGTCGACGCTGTCACGATCGACGCGTATGCCCACCAAGACGGTCGGCCGATCCCGGCGCTGACGGCATCGGATTTCATCGTTCGCGACAACGGTGTCGAGCAGGTCGTCACGGCATTGGCGACGACGGACGGCGCGCACGTGATCGTGGCGCTTGATGTCAGCGGCAGCCTGGCAGGGGAGGCGCATACCCGCCTGCGGTCGGCGCTCGAACGAATCCTCACGCTCCTGACACCCGCGGATCGCCTGTCGGTGATCACGTTCGGCGATCGCGTTCGCGTGCACACCGTGGCGGCGGAGCCGGGCACCGTGCCGACGGACGCGGTGTGGTCATCCGGTGCCCTGGGCTCGACGACCCTGAACGACGCCATCGTCGTCGCCGCCCAACTCGGTGATGCGGACGTTCGTCCGGCGATGCTGCTGTTGTTCACCGACGGCACCGACACCGCCAGCTGGAGTACCGCTGCCGAGGTCCTCGAGACGCTGCGGCGCAGCAAGGTCGTCGTGGTCGCGGTGGGTGCCGGCTTGCGCGACGCCGCGCCCACTCCGGCCGACTCGACGTTCTTCAAGGCCGCGGCGTGGCTGTCGGCGTCGCCGGGTGACACGCTTCGGTTCATGCAGTCGCTCGCCGACCTCAGCGGCGGCGAATTCGTGCGTGTGGAGCGCTCACCCGCCCTCGGCGACGTGTTCGCGACGGTGCTGCAGCGTCACCGGCAGCGCTATCTCCTGTCCTTCACACCCGCGTCTGGCTCGGCTCGCGGATGGCACCGCCTCGAGGTTCGGCTGAGGACCCGCTCCGGCACCGTCGTCGCTCGTCAGGGCTACATGGTCCCGTGACGCACGACTGACGGGCGAAGGGCGGTGAGCCGCGCATGTCGGGGTCGTCGCCGACCGGTTCGCCCACGTGTCTCCAGACCGTTCTCCAGAAACAGGTGGGTTGCTTCGTTCTCCACGCACGGACGAGCCCTGCCAGGAGAATCACGCCATGCCGGATCCCAAGCGCATCATCGACCCCAGGATTGACGGCGTCAGGCCAGACGTCCTGCGCAACCGCACCGACCGCCCCGTATCGGTGACGTCTCCGGCCCTCGAGTGGGCGGCCATCCAGGCGGCCGCCATCGCCAATCCGTTCGGCCGAGCGCTCTGGGACTGGGAGTTCGAGATCGTTCACGACATCTTCCAGTCGTCGCTGGACGCGTCGCGGATTCGCATCGTCGAGACGCGCGTGATGAACGCGCCGACCACGCTCGGCAACCAGATCCGCGTGTCGCCCGGCTGGACGTTCGAGAAGGGCAACAAACCAGTGCTGGTGCATGAATGCGCGCACGTCTGGCAGTACCAGACGCGTGGCACGAGTTACATCACCGACTCCGTGTACCACAACGCGAGTGGGGCGATTGCCACCGGCAACCGCAACGTCGCCTACATGAACTATCAGCTCACCGCGGGTTCGTCGATCTACGACTTCACCGCGGAAGAACAGGCGACGATCGTTGGTGACTACTACGAGATGACGAAGATCTACACGACCGACCCCAAGCCGGACTGGGTCAACCTCAGGTCGCGCGACATGGCGATCTACGAGCGCCTGATCGCACAGGTCAGATCGGCGCGGCCGCAGCAGGACTCGATGATCTATCAGCAGAGCCTGATGAATCAGCCGCAGCCGGGCATGGACTTCACCTCGCCCGGCACGCAGGGCTTCGCTCCGGTGATGCCGTTGCTGGAGATCCGGTTCCGCGGACTGTAGGGCAAGGCCGGCGCCATGCGCCTGACTTGCAGGTCGGCCCCGTTGTTCCAACGCGCCCTCCAGACCTGAGTCGACCTTGTCGGGTTGCTCGACGAGTCTTCGATCTACCAGACAGCGACCGAATCCGGCCGCTCCGCGGGCGGCACTCGCCGACCCTCGGAACGCAAGGGGCGATCGTCCCTTGCCGCATTCATCGTCTTCATCTGGAGGTCCACATGTCTCGTACCCTTGCCGCCTTGTGTGCGGTGCCGATGGTGGCTGCCGCGCTGTCGATGTCCACCCCCGTGCGCGCAGCCGCGCAGGACCCCGAGTCCTCGACGCCTGCGTTCAATGCGCGCTCCGATCAACGGGAGTTCGCGAAGCGTCCGGGCGACGACCGCGCCGCGCGGCAGGGCATCGAAGTGGTCGAGAGCGCCGCGCGGTTCATCCCGCTGAACCTGACCGCGCAACGCACCGAGACGATGATCATCGACACCTTCACCACGACGAAGCCCGGGCGCCTGCTCGTGACCAAGTCGATGGAACTGTCGGCGACCTGCACGCCAGCCAGTGGCGTGATGTACTTCCTCATCCTCGACGGCGTGCCACTCCGGAACAGCACGGTCTTCGCCCGAGCCGGATTCGTGGGACAGATGTCCGGCGTGACGACCAACACGGTGGCCGCCGGCACACACACGGTCACCGTCGGCGAGACGTGCACCGTGCCGGGAGCCTACCCGTCCGGTGCGTCGGTAACGATCATCGGCTTGACGACAGCGGTCGTGCTGCCCTGATCCAGGCGCAGCCTCGTGCGGCAGGAGTAGCGTCGCCACTGGCGGCCGGCTGGCAGCAGCCGGCCCGCCGTGTGACATCGACGCGTGACACGCGCTAATCCGCGCGCAGTGTCTCGGCCGCGCTCACGCGCACGGCGCGACGGAGCGGGGCGAGGCTGGCAAGCAACGCGGTGGCGGCGATGACCGCCATCACCGCGAGCATCGTCGGCACGTCGGTGACCTTCACGCCGAACAGCAGCCCGGTCATCTGGCTGGCCATGAACAGTCCAAGCACCGCACCCAGGAGGAGACCGAGGCCGGCCAGCAGTCCAACGCGGCCGAGCACGAGCGCGCCGACGTGCAGTCGCTGCGCGCCCAGCGCGAACCGGATGCCGAACTCGCGCGTGCGCCGGGCCGAGGCGTAGGCCGTGACGCCGAAGATGCCAACGCCAGCCAGTGCGAGCGCGACCACGGAGAAGGCGCCGACGAGGCCGGCCGTGAAGCGTGGCAGCGCGACGGCATCGGCGTACCGCTGGTCGATCGATTCTGCGAAGTACATCGGCACCGACGGGTCCGTCGAGACCAGCGCCGCGCGAATCGCCGATGACAATGCCGCCAGATTGCCGGTCGTGCGAATCACGGTGTACATCCCGCACTGATAGACCTGCGACTGCGGTGCGTAGGCCGATGGTAACGACTCACGGCCAGGCCCGAGGTGGCCGACGTGACGCACGACGCCGATGATCGTGCGCGTCTCGGCTTGCGGCCCGCTCCCGAGTCGAAGCTGCTGCCCGATCGCCGCTGATGCGCTCGGCCAGAACGTCGTGGCGAGCACCTCGTCGATGACCGTCACCGGCAGCGAGTCGGCACGATCCTCGGCGGAGAACAGACGCCCCCGCAGCAGGGCGACGCCCATCGTCTCGAAGTAGGCGCCGCGGACGATGCCCCAGCCGGCCTCGGCGGGAGAGGCGTTGCGGCCAGCCGGCGTCACGGCCGGTACCGCCGCGACCGACTGACCTTCGCCACTCAGGGGGAGGTACGAGATCGCGCCCAGCGACTGCACGCCAGGCAGCGATTCGAGACCCGACGTGAGTTGCCGGTAGAAGCCGTCGACCCGCGCGGCATCCGGATAGTCGCGCTCGGTGAGATTGGTCTTGAACGCGAAGCGCTGCGTGGTGGCGAACCCGAGGTCGACCTTCAGCAGCGCGTCGAGGCTGCGCAACGTCAGCCCGCCGCAGAGGACGAGGGCAGCAGCCAGGCCAATCTCGATGACGGTGAGCGCGTCGCGCAGGCGGGTGGCCCGCCGGCCGTCGGACGAGCGTCCGGCCGACATCAGTCGATCGAACGCGTTCCGCCGCAGCGCGACCAGGGCGGGAGCGAGCCCCACGACCAGCGTCACTGCGACTAGGACGGCACCGGTGAACAGCGTGGTCGGCAGGTCGATGGCGGCGTCCTGCAGGCGAGGGATGTCGCCAGGCGCGAATGCCTTCAGCACTTCGATTGCCCAGTTCGCGAGCATCAGGGCGCCGGCGGCGCCGAGGGCGGACAGGACGGCGGCTTCCGTGATCAGCTGACGGACGAGTGCGCCGCGCGACGCACCCACGGCAACGCGAATGCTCATCTCGCGATGGCGCGCCAGCGCCCGCAGCAGCGACATGATCGCGACGTTGACGCACGCGATCAGCAGCACCGACGATGCGGCGGCCATCAGCAGGGCGAGCGGGAGGTACATGCGTCCGAACAGGCTGTCGCGGAGGGATTGGGCGCCGATGCTCCAGTTGGCGTCGGTCGGGTAGGCGCCGCCCATGTCGCGCTGAAGGTCGCGCGCGAGTCGCTGCAGATCGAGCCGCGCCGCATCGGCGGTCACGCCGGACGCACGTCGCCCGATCACGCCCAGGTAGTGGTCGGTGCGGTCGGAATCGTCGCGCGGGGCGAGGTCCAGCGGCAACCACGCGCCCATGTCTGGCTCCGGATACGCGAAGCCGGCGGGCATGACGCCGATGATGGCGCGCTCGATGCCGTTGAGGCGGACGGTGCGGTTCAGGATGTCGTCGCTGCTCGCAAACTGCGTGCGCCAGAGGTCGTGGCTGATGACGACGCTCGGATTGCCGCGCTCGTCACCGGGCTGGAAGGCCCGGCCGAGCACTGGCTGTACGCCGAGGAGCGGGAATAGGCTTTCGGTGACACGCGAGACCTTGACCCGCTCGGCGAATGCCGCATCGCCAGTCGACGCGGTCAGCGTCATGCGACCGAGATCGACCGCGGCTAGTCCGTCGAACGCGCGCTGGCGCTCGCGGTAGTCGCGGAACTCGGCCCGCGACAGCCGGCCGCCGTTGTCGGGCGCCCCCGCCCGGACGTTGTGCAGGCTCACCAGGCGTTCCGCGTCGGGATACGACGGCTGCTGCAGCACGACGCTGTACAGCAGGCTGAAGAACGCGGAGGTGGCGCCCATGCCCAGGGTCAGGGTCAGGAGCGCCACCGCCGTGAATCCCGGCGAACGCCCAAGCTGCCGCAGCGCCAGTCGGAGGTTGCCCATGCGACACGACTATTGCACCAGGCGTACCAGCGTCGGGCAGCCGGCGGGACGCGTGTGGACGCGACAGGAGTGGCTCGCGAGCGTGGGACGCAGATCCTCAGCGCCCGGTTTCGCCACGGGCAATCCCACATCCGGACACATCGTTTCGACGGCACCGGTTAACGGTTGCCGCTGGTCAGCGTCATTCTCCGTGCGCTCGCGACGTTCGCGAGTGCCTGGAGGGGACATGACTGCATCGATCGCCGGGCGCACCGGCATCGCGTTGACGGGCGTCGTGCTGCTGGTGTCAGCGGGATGGAGCGCGAACATCTCGGGTCACCTCGCCGTCCCTGGTTCGGCCGGGCCCATGCGCACGGCGCTCGCGAGCCCGATGCGGGCTGCCCGCGCCGCCCACACGGCGACGACCCTCCGCGATGGGCGCGTGCTGGTTGCCGGCGGCTTCGTCGAGAAGGGATCGCCGGTCGGCGCCGAACTCTACGACGCCGAGGCCGGACGATTCGTGCAGGCCACGCCGATGATCCAGACCCGGCACAGTCACACGGCCACTCGCCTGGGGGACGGGCGGGTGCTCATCGCCGGCGGCTACGGCGAGGGGACCACGACGCTCGACGCCATCGAGATCTTCGACCCACGGACCGGCACGTTCTCGCCCGGTGGTCGCCTTGCGGCGGCGCGCGCCGGTCATGTCGCGATGCTGCTCCGGGATGGCACCGTCCTGATGGCGGGCGGTGTCGGACCTGGCTGGACGTTCCTGGCCGGCGCCGAGATCTACGACCCGGCCAGCGGCCACTCGAGACCGATCGGCGACATGACGGAAGCGCGCGAGAGTCACGTCGCGGTCGCGCTGACCGACGGGCGCATCTTCGTCGTCGGCGGCCACCGTGGCCGCCGCGCCGAGATGGTCCTTCACGCCTCGGCGGAAGTCTTCGACCCGATGACGCGTCGCTTCACGGGGGTGGGCGACATGCAGGTGCCGAGGCACAAGCACGATGCCGTGCGTCTGCGCGATGGTCGCGTCTTGATCACGGGGGGTGCGGACCGTCGCGACAGCGACGGTGTGTACACGAGCACGGAGATCTTCGACCCGGCGACCGGCCGCTTCGCACGCAGCGCGGACCTGCAGGTGCCTCGCTACAAGCACGCCGGCAGCTCGGTGCTGCTGCCGGATGGTCGTGTGCTCATCGCCGGTGGTGCGGCTCGTCCCGAAATCTTCGACCCGGGGCGCACCGCGTTCGCGCTGGTCGACGGGACGGATCGCCTGCCGGGGCTGTTCTCCGCGGTCGCCGCGCTGCCGTCGGGAGGCGCGCTCGTCACGGGCGGGTACGGCGCCGGCCTGGGGCCGCAACCCCTCGCCTGGGTCGTCCGTCCGTGAAGCGTCTGGTTACGAATTCCTGCCGACCATGATGGTCGGCTTGATGTCGGTGAACTTCGGGATGTCAGCCCGCACCTCGGCCATCTCCGGCTTCGAGATGGCCGCCTTGAGGGCCTCCGGCGACGCGAACTGAAAGTGCGCGATCATCGCGAACGGCGCCGCCGCGTCGGTGGCCACGCCCTCGATCAGCATGACCTTGTCGGCCTGCATCACCTTCATCGCCAGCGGGATGTGCGTGGCGCGGTAGTAGGCCAGGTCGAAGCGCGCGCCGCTGTGCTGCGGATAGAGGACGTTCAGGCTCATCGTCTGGGACGTTGCCTGCGCTGCCCTGGCCACGCCCGTCGATTGCACCGCCATCGCCCCGAGCCCCGACACTCCACTGACCACGAAGCCGCGCCTGTTCATCATGTGCGTCAACTCCTGTGCCTTGCCGTGCTGCCGAACGAACGGTGGCTGACCGCGACACGCGGGTGGCCGAGCGCCCTCACGCAGCACGTCCAGACATGACTGAGGATGTCGACAATCTACCCCGTCTGACCGCCCGGCCCAATCCGTGCGGAAGGCGCCGACGACCTCATTACATCCTCGGGTTGGCCGGTTGGTCTCGCCACCGTGACGTGAACTCCGCCACGCCGGGCGGGTTCCGGGATGGCTTCGCCCAGCGCGACGTGA
>DATJTM010000462.1:0-13017 GCA_035503395.1 Luteitalea sp. | reverse complement strand
GCTGCCGCCCAACACGCAGGGCCTTGCCGCCCTGCAGATGCTCAACGTCCTCGAGGGCGTCGACCTCGCCAAGGCCGGCTGGGGCAGCACCGCCCACGTGCACTGGTTCACCGAAGCCAAGAAGCTCGCCTACGAGGATCTGACCGCGTTGAATGCCGACCCCACCGGCCAGACGCTGCCGGTCGAGCGCCTGCTGTCGAAGGAGTACGCCACGCAGCGGCGTGCCCTGGTGAAGGCCGATCGCGCTGGCGTCTACGACAGCGGCCTCCGCCCCGACAGCCACACCGTGTACCTGACGACGGCCGACAAGGACGGCAACATGGTGTCGCTGATCCAGAGCAACTCGCTCAACTTCGGGTCACTGGAAGTCGCGGACGGCCTCGGGTTCGTGCTGCACAACCGCGGCATGTGGTACGAGCTGACCGAGGGGCATCCGAACAGCTACGCGCCAGGCAAGCGCCCCTTCCACACCATCATCCCGGGCTTCGTGACGAAGGACGGTGAGCCGTTCCTCAGCTTCGGCGTGATGGGCGGCGACATGCAGCCGCAGGGGCATGTGCAGATCCTGCTGAACCTGATCGACTTCGGCATGAACCTGCAGGAAGCCGGCGACGCGCCGCGCATCTACCACGCCGGCACGTTCTCACGGGTGGGTCATGTCAAGGACGTGGGCGACCTGCAGCTCGAACAGGGCTACCCGGCCGAAACGGTGCGCGACCTGATGCGCGCCGGCCATCGCGTGCTGCACGCGTACGGGCTGTACGGCGGCTACCAGGCGATCATGCGCAAGGACGGCGTGTACTACGGCGCATCGGAGAGTCGCAAGGACGGGCAAGCGGCTGGTTACTAGAGCGGGCGCCTCAGAGAGGCGTCCCTACCTTCCAGCGATGCGGGAAGCGGGGATGTCGAGAACGTCGACATCCCCGCACCGTAGGCTGTAGGCCCGTAGGGCGTAGGCCGCCGTCAGGCAGACCTTAGCCTGAAGCCCGCAGCCTGTCGTGAGCGGGCGCCTCAGGGAGCCGCCATGCCTGCACAGATGCGGGAATGCGGGACTGTCGAAACCCGTGAGGTAGGGACGGCTCGCCGAGCCGTCCGTCACCACACGCACACTGCAATCGCGGCTGTCACGCGCAGCACGGGTAGGCTGTAGGCCCGTAGGCTGCCCGACAGGCAGCCTGTCGCCTGCAGCCCGCAGCCTGTCGTGAGCGGGCGCCTCGGAGAGGCGCCCCCGTCACCCTTACGCGTTGACCAGCTTCGCCGTGAGCACGATCTCGACGGCGCTCAGCGCCTTGCTCACCGGGCAGCCCTTCTTGGCGCCTTCGGCGTGCTCGAGGAACGTCGCCTCGTCGATGCCGGGCACTTCGGCCTCGGTGATGAGGTCGATCTTGGTGATACCGAAGCCCTCGCCCACCTTCTCGAGGTGCACCTTGGCTTCGCTCGAGATGCGCGTCGGCGTGAAGCCCGACTTGCCGAGGCCGGCCGACAGCGCCATCGAGAAGCAGCCGGCGTGCGCCGCGGCGATCAACTCCTCGGGGTTGGTGCCCGTGCCGCTCTCGAAGCGCGACGAGAACGAGTACTGGCCGTCATAGGCGCCGCTGCCGAGCGACACCGTGCCCTTGCCGTCCTTGAGCGAGCCGTTCCACTGCGCCTTCGAAGTGCGAATCATCTGTGTCTCCAGACCGTCGGGTGAGAGACCCGACAGAGGCCGGGTTGGGACCCGCCTTCGCCTCACGGCTTCGGCGTGCCTTGCAACCGGCCTACCTTGGCGCGCTCACGCGCGCGTCAACGGATGTCGAGGGTCCGCACGTCGCCAGTCGCGACGTCGACCACCCGCACCGCATGATTGTTGGTGTCCGCCACGAACACGTGACGCCCGGCCGCCGACAGACCACCCGGTTCGTAGAACGCGGCATCCTGCGCCGCACCGTCGACGTGCCCCGGACGTCCGCTTCCAACCCAGCGACGGACCGATCCGGTCGCCGGGTCGAACTGCTTCAACCGGTGATTGTACGTGTCCGCGACGAGGACGGTCGCTGCCGAGCCGTCTCGGAGCTGATCCGTGGCGGCCACGCAGAGTCCCAGCGGGTGCTGCAGGCGGACCGCGTCGCCGGTGCCGTCGCGGTCGCCGAACTCGAACAGATCGCCACCCGCCGCTGTCCGCACGATGTTGGACGGTGGCAGCTCGACGGCCCTGATGATGCTCGCCTCCGCGTCGGCGACGTACAGCGTGCGCCCTGCCAGCGCCAGCCCCGACGGCTGCGCGAACGCCGCCTCGTCGACGTGACCGTCGTGCCGCCCCTCGCCGCCTGACCCGGCATAGCGCAGCACGAGTCCAGGGCCACTGGCTGCGCCTGAATCGCGCTCGGGGTCGAGCAGCCACAGCTGGTGCGGGCCGGCCATCGCGATGAACAGCAGCCGACCGTCCCAGGCCAGGTCCCACGGCGAGTTCAACGACGTCTCCAGCGCGGCGCCGCCGTCGGACTGCTGCCAGGTCGCCTGCCGTCCCGTACCGGCTCTCGTCGTCACGCGGCCGCTGGCGAGATCGACGCTGCGAATCAGGTGATTGCCGGCATCGGCCACCCACAGCGTGTCGCCCACGCGCGCCATGCCCTGCGGTCCGCGCAAACTCGCCGAAGCCGCCTCACCATCGTCTCGTCCAGGACGCCCGCTGCCAAACACCCGCTCGACGCGTCCGGTGAGGTCGGCCTGGACGATGCGGTGATGCTGCGTGTCGGCGATGAACAGCCGTGAGTGCTCGGCGTCGGCCATCACCTTGCCAGGGAACGCCAGCGGACCGTCGTGCGCCGTGTCCTGCGGCGACAGCCGGCGCGGCGTGCGATCGAGCGTGCCTTCCGGCTCGAACACGGCGATCACCGCGGCGATTGCCTCCTCGAGCTGCGCGCCATGCCCTTCGCCCGTCGCCGTGCCGACGACGTAGCCGCGTGGATCGATGAGGACCTGGGTCGGCCAGGCGCGGACGGTGTAGCGCTGCCAGATCTCGAAGCGCGCGTCGTTGGCGACCGGATGGCGGATGCCGAGACGCTGGAGTGTGCGGGCGATGTTGCCTGTCTGCCGTTCGTTGTCGAACTTGCCGGCGTGGACGCCGATCACCACGAGCGCGTCGCCGAACGTCGCCTGGAGGCGCTGCAGGTCGGGCAGCACGTGCAGACAGTTGATGCAGCCGTACGTCCAGAAGTCGAGCAGCACGACCTTGCCGCGCAGGCGCGCCAGGGTCAGCGGCTCCGGCGTGTTCAGCCACGCCACCGCGCCATCGAGTTCGGGAGCCCTTACCGGTCCGCGCTCTTCTTCCACCACGCACCCATGTCGAAGGCTTTCAATCGGGGACGGACGCGCCGCCGGCGCGTCCGAGAGGCAGCGATGACGGACGGCTCGGCGAGCCGTCCCTACCGAGATGGACCACAACCGCGCATTGCGGGGGGCGTCATCGGCCCGACTGCGAGGTCAACGCATGCAGGGTTTCGGCCCGCTCACGGCCGGCCGCGTCCTCGAGCAGGCGATCGACGGGGATGTTGCTCACCCAGCTCCAGTTGCCTGGACCTACCGTCGCCGGCACGTTGATCAGGTCGCGCCAGCCGAAGACGTCCTGCAGCGGCACGATCGCGAGGTCGGATCCCGACGCCAGCAACGTCGCAAGCAGCGCGTCGCGCACTGTGTCGTCGAAGGGCTGCGCAGGGTCGAGACCGGCGCCCGCGAGTGCGGGTATGCGCAGCACCGCCTGACGTTCGTCGGCATCGGCGCTGTCCCACCAGTCGGCCAGCATGTCGGTGTCGTGCGTACCGGTGGTGGCCAGCGACAAGGCCGCGTACTGCTGCGGATCGTGGAACGGATGCCCCGGCGCGTGCCAGTCGCGTTCCCACCGCAGCACCTTGTAGCCGGGAAGGCCGAGCGCCTGCAGCGACGCGCGCAC
Source organism: Luteitalea sp. (assembly GCA_035503395.1). Taxonomy (GTDB): domain Bacteria; phylum Acidobacteriota; class Vicinamibacteria; order Vicinamibacterales; family Vicinamibacteraceae; genus Luteitalea. Next base: position 9,089 of record DATJTM010000462.1, on the reverse strand, counting down.
GAAGTCAGGGATGGTGCCGAGGTCCTCGGCAATCAGCGCCGATCCGGCGCTGGCGAACGCCGCAATCGCGTCCTCGCCGAGGCGCTGCTGATCAGGCTCGTCGGCCGGGACGAAGAACGGGGGCGTGCCGTCGGCGGGGCGCCAGTACGTGCGATAGAACCCGACCAGATGGTCGATGCGGAATCCGTCGAACATCGCCGCCATGCGACGGGCCCGATCGCGCAGCCAGCCGAAGTCGTCGGCGCGCATCGCGTCCCACAGGTAGACCGGGAGGCCCCAGTCCTGCCCTGTCTCCGAGAACGCATCGGGCGGAGTCCCGACACTGGCCTCGCGCGAGAACAGGTGCTGCCGCGCCCACACGTCTGCGCTGTCGGCGCTGACCATGAACGGCAGGTCGCCGACGAGCGCGATTCCCTCGAGCGCGCGACGCGTCGCTTCCCACTGCCTCTGTGCAATCCACTGCCGCCAGCCCACTTCGAGCACCGCATCCGCGTGCTCCTGCCTGGCCTGATCCATCGCGGCCGCGTCGTGTGCGGCCAGGCCGCCGGGCCAGTCCCACCACGCCCGCGATTCGTAGTGGTCGTGCAACACGCGGAAGAGCGCGTAGTCGTCCAGCCACCAGCGCTCGGCCTCGAGGTACTCGCGCAACTGAGCCGCTCTCGGTGAGTCCGTCTTCCATTCGTGCGCGTGGAAGTGCTCGAAGGCACGATGCAACACCGCTTCCTTCAGCGCCCTGGTCGCCTCGTACGGCACCGCCGCCGAGCTGTTCAACGCGGCGCGCGTCCCTCGCTCCGCGGATGTGAGTGCCGCCTCGCCGAGTGCCCGCACATCGTCGACCTCATCGATCGCGATGTAGATCGGGTCAATCGCCATCGCGCTGAGCGCCGAATACGGCGACGTTTGCCCGGTGGCCATGTCATTGACCGGCAACACCTGCAGCAATCGCAGGCCGGCGGCCCGCAGCCACGGGCCGAGACGGGCGACGTCGGCGATGTCGCCGATGCCCCAGCTCTGGCTGGAGCGGGCGGAGAACACCGGCAGGAGCAGGCCGGCACGGCGGCCAAGGGAGGGATACGGCATGGTTCAGGCGTGTTCCTGGAGCACGGGGAGCGAGCAGATCACATCGAGTCCGTCTTGCATGTCCCGTTCCGGCGTCAACAGACTCACGACGACGTAGCCGTCGTGGGGCAGGTCATAGAAATAGCCCGGATGGACGAGCACGTCGCGCGCCAGCAGCGCGAGCGGCAGGTCGTCGGCGTCGCCGACGCAGGGCACCCGCAGCACGACGCTCCAGCCGCCGTCCGGACGACGCACGTCGAGCGCCGTGCCGGCAAGCCGGCCAATGACGTGCGCGAGATTGGCGCGGAGCCGTCGCTGAATCTCCGCGCGGACGACCGCCCCCTCCCGCAACAGCGACGGCAATGCCACCTGCACCGGAGTGGACACCGACAGGTACGTGTCCGCTATCAGGTCGAGCGCGTCGAGCGCGTGCGACATCGCCGCGGCCGGGCCGTCGACGACGATCCATCCGAGCTTGGCCTGCGGCAGGCCGATCAGCTTGGAGAGACCGTTCAGCCGGAACGTCAGCACATCGTCGGCCGGTGCCGTACCGCCGGTGCGATGGGGCCGGGTCGAGGCGATGGCATCGACGTCACCCGACAGTGGATACGGCGCGAAGACCTCGTCGACGATCAGCGCCAGTCCGTGGCGACGACACACGGCCGTCATCGCCTGCCATTCGGCGCGGCTCGGCACGTGCCCGGTCGGATTGTTCGGCGACACGACGATGACCGCGCGGGTCCGGGATGAGACCTGGACCTCGAGGTCGGCCTCGTCCAGCACCCAGCGGCCGGCATCGCGGAACGTGTACGTCCCGACGCCCACGCCGTCGAGCCGCGCCAGATGCTCGAACAACGGGTAGCTCGGGGCCGGCGCCAGCACCTCGTCGCCGGGATCGCAGAGGAGCTTGAACAGGTGGGCGTACGCTTCGCTGGTGCTCGCCGTGAGCACCAACGCGTCGGGATCCACCATTTCGCCGGTCGAGGCGTACCATGCGGAGACAGCTTCACGGGCCGAGCGCAGGCCGCGTGCGTGCGGACTGTAGCGCAGCCCCGCCTCGTTCGACCACGCGGCGGCCAGCGTTTCCGGATATGCCAGGCCTGCCGCCGTGGGATTGGACAGCGTGAGATCCAGGAGTCGTCCTGGACGGCCACGCCTGGCTGCGACCGCCGCGGCCAGGGGCGTGGGCGCCAGCGAGGCAGGCAGGCGGGAAGAAAACATCGGACCCTCCGGCAGCTTACCATCCGCCCTCGACGGGCTGATGACCCGGCGGTGGGCTCAGCGAGCCCGGGAGATCGGTATGAACAGAGTCAAGGTGATGGTGCTGGCGCTGCTGGCGTCGTGGACGGTCGGCTGCATCTCGGTGGACTCGGTCGTCAAGGTGAAGGCCGACGGCACCGGCACGATTGAGCAGACGATGCTGATCAACGGATCGGCGATGGGAATGATGGGGATGATGGGCGGCCAGCAGGGTGGAGGCGCCGACAAGGCCCCGAAGCTGGACCCGGCGACCATCTTCTCGAACGACAAGCTTGCGGCCGAAGCCGCCAGCCTGGGCGAGGGCGTGTCGTTCGTGTCGAGCACGCCGGTCACCCAGGGCGAGATGAAGGGCGTGAAGGCCATCTACGCCTTCAAGGATTTCAACACCCTGAAGGTCAGCACCGCGCTGCCTGATCTCAACGAGGGCAGCACGCAGATGAAGGGCAAGGGCGAGCCGCTGCCGATGACGCTGACCCGCAAGGGCGGCAACTCGGTCATCACCCTCGACATGCTCGACAAGATGCAGAAGAACGCCAGCGCGCCGTCGACGAGCAAGCCGGGCACGCCCGAGATGCCGAAAGAGATGATGGCGATGCTGGCCCCGATGTTCAAGGACATGCGCGTCGCGATCTCGCTCGAGCCGCAGGGCACGCTGGTGCGCACCAACGCCACGCACGTCCAGGGTCAGCGCATCACGCTGTTCGACGTCGCGTTCGGCGAGCTCTTCGCCGACCCGGCTGGCATCGAGAAGATCGAGAAACTCGGCAACAACCCCTCGCTCGAGCAGATCCGCTCCACCCTGAAGGGCATGAAGGGGATCAAGATCAACGAGGTCGAGAAGCTCGAAGTCGAGTTCAAGTAGGTCGCATGGGTAGGGACCGCTCGCCGAGCGGTCCGACCGACGACAGGCTCAGGGGCGGACGCCTCGGCGAGGCGTCCCTACCTACAGAGCGCTCGGGAGATATTCCGGGGCGCGCCGTGCTTTTGTGCGCTGCTCGTACGCGTACGCCATGCCGAGCAGCGGCCCTTCCGACCACGCCGGGCCGATGAAGGACACACCGACCGGCAATCCCCGGATGAATCCCATCGGCACGGTGATGCTCGGGTAGCCCGCGACGGCGGCTGGCCCCGAGCTGCCGCCGGTGCCCGAGTCACCGTTCACCAGGTCGGTCAGCCAGGCCGGTCCGCCACTCGGCGCAATCAGCGCATCGAGCTTCTGCCCGCCCAGCGTCTTGTCCAGTCCTTCCGTGCGCGACAGCCGACGCGCCCGCGCCTTCGCGTCCAGGTACGCCTTGTCAGTGAGCGGTCCCTTGGCCTCGGCGGCGATGAAGATGTCCTGCCCGAAGTAGGGCATCTCCTCACGGGCGTGCGACTCGTTGAAGGCGATCAGATCCGCGAGCGTCTTCATCGGCGCGCCTGGTCCGAGCGTGGCCAGGTACGCCGCCACGCCCGCCTTGAACTCGTAATGCAGGATCAGGCGCTCGGCCTCGCCGAACTGGCCGCGCGTCTCGAGGTTGGCCTTGTCGACGATGGTCGCGCCGGCCTTCTCGATCTCCCGGATCGTCTCCTCCATCATCGCGTCGACGCGCCGGTCGAAGCCGAAGAAGTTCCGCATCACGCCGATGCGCTTGCCCGTCAGCGCGTTCATCTGCAGGAACGCGCGGTAGTCGGCCGCCACGCGCGCGCCCGTCGTCGCCTCGTCGCGCGGATCGGTGCCGGCAATCGCGCCGAGCAGCACGGCGGCGTCGGCCACCGTGCGCGTCATCGGGCCGGCGGTGTCCTGCGTCGCGGAGATCGGGATGATGCCGCTGCGGCTGACCAGGCCCACCGTGGGCTTCAGGCCGACCAGGCCGTTGCGGCCCGACGGGCAGATGATCGAACCATCCGTCTCGGTGCCGACGGCCACGGCACACAGGCTTGCCGCCGCGGCGCTGCCCGATCCCGAACTGGATCCGCACGCATTGCGATCGAGCGCGTACGGGTTGCGCGTCAGGCCGCCACGCCCGCTCCAGCCGCTGGTCGAATCGTTCGACCGGAAGTTGGCCCACTCGCTCAGGTTCGTCTTGCCGAGGATGACGGCGCCGGCGGCACGCAGCCGGACGATGAGCCCTGCGTCCTGCAGCGGCCGCGCCTCCACCAGCGCCAGCGACCCGGCCGTCGTCTTCATGCGGTCGGCCGTGTCGATGTTGTCCTTCACGAGCACCGGGATGCCGTGCAGCGGGCCGCGCAGCTGGCCGGCGGCACGCTCGCGGTCGAGCACCTCGGCGTGATCGAGTGCGTCGGGATTGAGCTCGATGACGCTGTTGACGGCCGGCCCCTGGCGGTCGATCGCGTCGATGCGACGGAGATACGCCTGCGTCGCCGCCCGCGCCGTGAGGCTGCCCGACTGCATCGCCTGCAGCAGGTCGTCGACGCTGCGTTCGAGGACCTCGCCGCCGACGTCGATCGACGCGCGCGGCACGCGCACCTGCGGGCTCGACGCGTCGAGCGGCGCCGCCGACAGAGGAGAAGCCGCGAGGGCCGTGCCGCCGACTGCGGCCCGTGTCAGGAAGTCCCGGCGATGCATGACGCCGGATGTTACAATCCCGGCCTTTCCGGAGGCCACATGCCCCGCGCTCTCCCCTTCCTTGCGCTGGCCGCGACACTCGCCTGGCCGTCGCTCGCCGCTGCGCAGTCGTCGACCTACAAGGTGCCGCCGGCGCCGATCCCCCAGATTCTCGACGCACCGCCGACGCCGACCGCCGTCCTCTCGCCGGCCGGCGACCGCGTCGTGCTGCTGCAACCGCGGGCGATGCCGACGATCGCCGAGCAGGCCGAGCCGATCCGACGCCTGGCCGGGGCCCGCTTCGTCGCGGCATCCGGAGCGCCCGTTGGCGCGCCCAGCTACGTCGCGATCTCGATCGCGTCGCTCGACGGCAGCGCGGCGAAACCGGTGACCCTGCCGCTGACCGGCGCCGAGCGTGTGCTGTCGATTGGGTACGCGCCCGACGGCGCCCGCTACGCCTTCGCCACCGTCCGCGGCGACCGCGTCGAACTCTGGCTGCTCGACATGACGTCCGGTGCCGCCCGCGAGGTGCCTGGTGTACGCCTGAACACGTCGCTCGGCGTGCGCTGCGAGTGGACGGCCGACAGCCTGGCGCTGGCCTGCCTGACGGTGCCGTCGACGCGCGGCGACGCGCCGAAGGCCGCGGCCGTGCCGAGCGGGCCGAACGTGCAGGAATCACGCGGCACACCAGCGCCGGTGCGGACGTATCAGGACCTGCTGGGCAGTGCGCACGACGAAGCGCTCTTCGTGTGGGCGACCACGAGCAGCATCAGCGTCGTGCCCGTCGACGGCACCGCGCCAGCCATCGTCGGCGCCCCCGGGCTGTACACGCTCGCGTCGCCCGCCCCGAGCGGCAGGTTCCTTCTCGTCGAGGAGCTGCAGGCACCCTTCTCGCGGCTCGTGCCCTACGACGACTTCGCGAAGCACGTGCGGGTCGTTGATCGTTCAGGCACCGAGGTCTACTCGCTGGCGAAGCTGCCGCTGGCCGACGCCGTGCCGATCAACGGCGTCCCGACCGGGCCGCGCCGGTACGGCTGGGACCCGACGCAGCCGGCGCGCCTCACGTGGATGGTCGCGCTGGACGACGGCAACCCGAAGAAGACGGTGCCGCACCGCGATCGGCTGATGGCGCTCACGCTTCCCAGCCGGATGGCGCCAGTGACGTGGCACCGCACCGAGCACCGGTGCGCCAGCCTCTCGTTCACCGAAGACGGCGACGCCCTGGTCAGTGAATACGACCGGCCGACACGCCGCACCAGGCTCTCGCTCGTCCGCCGCGACGCCAGCGTACGGGTGCTGTCCGAGCGTTCCAGCGAGGACGCCTACAGCCATCCCGGCACACCGTACCGGCTGCCTGGCCGCGACGCGATCCTCACGCACGAAGGCCGCATCTACATGCTGGGCACCGGCGCCTCACCGGACGGTGACCGGCCGTTTGCAGACGCGCTCGACCTGCGCACCGGCACCACGACGCGGCTCTTCCGCAGCAGCGGCGAGCAGCTGGAGACCGTCGTCGGCATCGCGTCGCGCGACGGGCGACGGCTGCTGACGCGACACGAGTCGCGTACGTCACCACCCAACTACGTGTTGCGCACGCTTCCGGCCACCACGGCCGGCGCCTCGGTCACGGGCCAGCGCCTGGCGATCACGGCGTTCCCCGATCCCGCTCCGGCACTGAAGGGCATGACGAAGGAACGGCTGTCGTACACGCGGAAGGACGGCGTCGCCCTCTCGGCAACGCTGTACCTGCCGCCCGGTTATGCGGCCGGCACGCGGCCTCCCCTGCTGATGTGGGCGTATCCGCAGGAGTTCACGAGCGCGGCGGCGGCTGGCCAAATCAACGGATCGCCATACAAGTTCGACGCCATCCGCGGCGCGTCGCATCTCCTGCTGCTCACGCAGGGCTACGCGATCCTCGACGATCCGTCGATGCCGATCGTCAGCGAGGGCGAGACCGCCAACGATCACTACGTCGAGCAGCTGGTCGCCAGTGCCGAGGCGGCGGTCGATGCCGTCGTCGCCCGTGGTGTGGCCGACCGCGACCGCATCGCCATCGGTGGGCACAGCTACGGCGCGTTCATGACAGCCAACCTGCTGGCCCACAGCGACCTGTTCCGGGCCGGCCTCGCGCGCAGCGGTGCCTACAACCGGACGCTGACGCCATTCGGGTTCCAGGCCGAGACGCGCACGTTCTGGGAGATCCCCGAGATCTACGCGCGGATGTCGCCGTTCTGGTTCGCGCACACGATCAACGAACCGATCCTGCTGACCCATGGCGAGGCCGACAACAACTCGGGTACGTTCCCGATCCAGTCGGAGCGGTTCTACATGGCGCTGAAAGGCAACGGCGCGACGGTGCGCTATGTCACACTGCCGCACGAATCGCATGGCTACGCGGCCCGCGAGTCGGTGCTGCACACGGTCGCGGAGATGCTGGAGTGGCTCGACGTCCATGTGAAGACGGCGCCTGCGCGCGGCTCCCAGATAGCACCCTCGGCGGCGGCGCGCTGACGCGCGTCGCCATTCGGTTACCCCACACGTCAACCCACGCCGGCGAGATGCCGGCGCGCCCCGGAGTTCCCGCCTTGCGCACGTCGATCCTGCTTCTCGCGACCGCCCTGACACTCGCGCCTGCCCTGACCTTCGACGCGGCGGCGCAGGCGCAACCGGTCAAGATCAGCGAGCGGACGCGTCAGTGGACGAAGATGGACGGCTTCGTCCCGATGTACTGGGACGAACTCGCGGGCCGGCTCTATCTCGAGATTGCGAAGTTCGACCAGGAACTGCTGTACCAGACGTCGCTGCCAGCCGGTCTCGGATCGAACCCGGTCGGCCTCGATCGCGGCCAGCTCGGATCGACCGCCGTCGTCACCTTCCAGCGGGTCGGGCCGAAGGTGCTGCTGACGCAGAGCAACTACCGCTTCCGCGCGATCAGCAATGACGCTGCCGAGCGACAGGCGGTCGCTGACTCGTTCGCCCGGTCGGTGCTCTGGGGCTTCACCGTGGCCGCGGCCGAGGACGGCCGCGTGCTGGTCGATGCCACCGACTTCCTGCTCCGTGATGCGCACGGCGTGGGCGAGCGGCTGCGCGGCGCCAACCAGGGCACCTACCGCCTCGACGCGAGCCGCACGGCGTTCCATCTCCCCCGGACCAAGGCGTTCCCGAAGAACAGCGAGATCGAGACGATCGTCACGATGGTGACCGATGGCCCACCGGGGCCGCTCGTCAGCCAGGTCACGCCGACGCCGGGGGCCGTGACGGTCCGGCAGCATCACTCGTTCGTGCAACTGCCCGACCTGGCGACGCATCCATTCAAGCCGCGCGTCGCCGACCCGCGTGCGGGCGGCATCGACCTGATGTTCCACGACTACGCCTCGCCGATCAGCGAGCCGATCGAGAAGCACTGGGCAATCCGGCACCACCTGCAGAAGCGGATTCCCTCCGCCGCCGTCAGCGATGTCGTCGAGCCGATCGTCTACTACGTGGACAACGGCACGCCGGAGCCGATCCGCTCGGCGCTGATCGAAGGGGCGCAGTGGTGGGCGCCGGCGTTCGAGGCGGCCGGCTTCCGGAACGGATACCAGGTCAAGGTGCTGCCGGCCGACGCCGACCCGATGGACCTGCGCTACAACATGATCAACTGGGTCCATCGCTCGACCCGCGGCTGGTCCTACGGTGCCGCGGTGGTCGATCCGCGCACGGGCCAGATCCTCAAGGGCAACGTCAGCCTCGGCTCGTTGCGCGTGCGGCAGGACATCATGCTGGGGACTGGCCTGACGACGATCGCCAGCACGGAACAGGATCCATTCCGCTGCATGGCGGGCGACGCGCCCGACGCCGACTATCTTGCCGACGCCGACCCGAAGACCGACGCCACGGCGATGGCGCTGGCCCGCATCCGGCAGCTGTCGGCACACGAAGTCGGCCACACGCTGGGCTTCACGCACAATTTCGCGGCAAGCACCTACGGACGCGCATCGGTGATGGACTACCCGGCGCCGATGGCGAAGATCACCGACGGCAAGATCGACCTGTCTGAAGCCTACGGTGTGGGCGTCGGCGCCTTCGACGTGTTTGCGGTGAAGTACGCCTACAGCCAGTTCGCCGGCAACGCCAACGAGGCGGAGGAACTGGGCAGGCTCGTCGACGAGGCGACCGCGAAGAACCTGCTGTTCATCGCCGACACCGACGCGCGGCCGGCCGGCGCGGCCCACCCGCTCGCCAG
>DATJTM010000461.1:0-3156 GCA_035503395.1 Luteitalea sp. | reverse complement strand
GGTCAGGTCGCGTACGGGCTCGTTGCGGTCGTCGGTCACGAGCGCCGACAACTCGACGATGGTGATGCCGCTGCGGAAGGTGGGGCGCTGCGGCTCTGCCGGCACCTGGCCAGACAGGTGCGCCGCCGTCGCGATCAGCAGTGCGGCGGCGCAGATCGCGACGTACGAGTTGCGGAGAAACGGAATCGTCAATGGGCCTGTCCGGCGTCCATCAGCTTCTTCGCTTCGGGATCGACGAAGACGGTCGGCTTGGGCGCCTGCGCTAGCGAGACCAGGGCGGCCGGATTGAGCGGCTGGCCGGCCTCGGCGACGATGTCGACATACATCGAGCCACCGCGCCCGGTCTGCTTGTGAACGGTGGCGACACGGACCTGGTGAGGCCCGGGTGGCAGATCGACGCACCACACCGAGCGCACGCCCAGCATCCCGACCGTCCGCGCCTGCGCTGGCCCGATCTTCAGTTCGGCGCGCTTCTGCGTGGCATTGGACGTCTTGCCATTGGCGTCGATCGTCACGATTGCCTGTTCGAGCTCGATGCGATCGCCGTCGAGGCCATCGATCAACGGCCCGCCCGCCGTCTCGGTGACCACGGCATAGCGCGTGCGTCCCTTCTGCTCGCCGATCGCGAACAACTGCACGACCATCGGCAACGCATCGACCGGCACCGCCCCGCCGATCAATCCGCGCATCGTCGGCGACAGGTCGGCATTGAGGCGCGGGGACCCGGGATCGGCCGGCGGCGGCATGTACCCCTTGCGGGTGAAGACACGCAGGCCCGGCCGCTTCACGCGCACCTCGAGCGGCCGCACACGCGTCCCCTTCACTTCCTTGTCCGGCTCGTACGCCACGACGTAGTAGTCGCTGGCGTCGCGCAGCACCTGCTCGATGGCCGAGGAGATGTCGTTCCTGTCGACCATCGACACGCCGCCGGTGAGCGCGGCGAGGTCACGCAACTGGTTCTTCGCCTGCAGGAACTGCGTGATGACGTTGCTGAGATCGTCGTGGGCGATCTCGCGGCCGCCGTAGCCACGCCGGCCGTCGTTGCTGCCGACGTCCACCTGTCGCGTGAAGCCTTCGATCATCCGATCGCCGGGCAGGTCGAGGCCGGCTGGATTGAGCGGGTAGACGGCCAGATCGGCAACCGAGGCTGCGGCGATGGCGTCGAGCATCGTGCCGCGCGTGTCGCCAGCGAGCCCGCCCGAGCTCGTGATCGAGCCACCGACCGAGGACCCCTCGGTCACGAAGATCAGCGACTTGCGTCGTCCACTGACGTCTCGGACGGCTCCGGCGATCCGCCCGATGGCTTCGTAGGCGTCCTGCAGACGCATCGCGCGCTGCTGCTCCGATGCCGCCAGGCCGGGCGTGCTGGTGCCCTGGATCAGGGCGTCCGAGAAGGTCTGCGGCGTCTGCCGCATCTCGAGCGTCGGATCGGGCAGTCGCAGGCCGCCCATCGAGTCGATGATCTCGAGCGCACGACGTCTGTCGCGGATGAAGCCGGTGGTGGATCGCGATGCATCGCTGGTGATGCCGACGTACAGCAGGTCCGATGGCGCGAGGTTCGCCACCAGGTAACGCGCCGCCTGGCGGGCCCGCTCGGTGCGCCGCGCGTCGATGTGGAGATCGTCGAGCAACAGCGCAATCACGCGCGACGAGGAACTCCACGCATTGGTGACGAGGGCCACCGCGGCGTTGGGGTCCGACGGCGAATCCACCGTGTCGAGCGGGATGGCACCGCCATGGTAGGTGTAGGCCGCCACCGACTCGATCTGCTGCTTGCGCCCATCGTCGAAGATCTCGAAGTCGCCCGCCTTGAGGTCGCGCACCGGCTTGCCGGTGTCGTCGACAACGAGCGCACTCACTTCGACGCGCGTCACTTTCAGGCGGAACGTGGGCCTGGCGTCGGACCCGACGTTGGTGTCGAGCGCCATGGTGGTGGGATCGCGGGGCCCGGGCTGGTTCCGGATACCGCTCATGATCTGCGCCGGCGCCGACGACGGCAGCGCAGCGCCCAGGAGACACGCCAGTGTCAGGACGGCAGGGACACGCATGGTTCGACCTCGACGCGGGCAGCGGCTGTGGTGTGCCGCCAGTATACGCCCGCGTCTGTCGGACAGGCGCCTACCGCACAACGTCGGGGAAGGTAGGGACGGCTCTCCGAGCCCGGCCAGAAGCGGCCGCGTTGGGACCCACCTTCGCCTCACGGCTTCGGTGCGCCAGGCAACGGGCCCTACCTCCGAATACCTATGTCTGCGGTGGATACTCCGCGCGATCGGTCGGACGGGCCAGCACGCGGCGGGTCTTCGGGTCGAAGCCCATCGCCCGCCCTTCCCGGTACGACTGCACCCCGAGCTGGATGGCGACGGTGACCTGGTAGCCCTTCAGCACGTCGTAAATCGGAGCCTTGCGGCTGCGCATGCTCTCGAGCCAGTTGTCGGCCAGATCCTCGGTGGGCGCGTCGGTCGCGATCTCGACCTCGGTCTTGCCCTCGTTGGCTTCCTTGAATTTCGCTTCGAACGGACGCTCGGCCTTGATCACGGCTCTGGCCATCGGCCGCGGATTGTCCGGTGTCGGTCGCGGCGCCGACAGCACCTGCAGCGTGCCCCAGTTGCCGTACACGGTGATCGGCGCCGAGTCGGCGTTGGCCATGCACGAAATCATGTTGAAGCAGTATTCGCCGGGGTACTCGACGGTCGTCATGTACGTGTCGGGCACCTCGCGGTTCTTCTGCACGTAGATGCCACCGGCCCCGACGACGCGGGTCGGGAAGTCGAAGCCGACGATCGCACTCAAGGCGCCGAGGCGATGAAAGAGCAGGTCCGTGGCATTGCCGCCGGAGTAGTCCCAGAACTTGCGCCAGCGGAAGTAGCGCTCGGCGCTGAACGGCCGCTTCTTCGCCGCGCCCAGCCACGCCTTCCAATCGAGGTTCTCGGCGGTGACCTGCGCGTCCGGCCACGACGTGCTGCCGATGCCGGGAATCGGGTAATCCCACATGCCCTCGGTGGTGTTGCGGTTGTAGCTGATGAGGCCCCAGACCACCTTCCCCATCTTGCCGGCCTTGATGTACTCGTGCGCCTGCTGGTGCAGCGGCACGTTCAGGCCCGATCCGCCGACCTGCAGCATGCGCCCGGTCTGCTGCACGAGGTCGTGCAGCTTGGC
>DATJTM010000460.1:0-3285 GCA_035503395.1 Luteitalea sp. | reverse complement strand
TGATGCCCGAGCGGCCCGCGCAGTATACCGGCGTGCGGGCCGGACCGACACGCGTCAGTCCGTGCTTACCTGAAGATCTGGGAACGCCGGTCGCCGTGGCCTAGCGGCCGCGGCGGTGGTTGTTCTGGCGGCCCTTGCCTGGCTGGCCGCCGCCCTGCCCGGACTGCGGTCCCTTGCCGGACGGGTGACCGTTGGCGTACGGCGAATATCCACCCCACGACGTGTTGCCGTTGCCACCGGCGGCCTGCGGCCGATGACGACCGCCACCGCCGCCGCGACGGCCCTGCGGGCTGCGCGCGACGTTCCACAACGTGAAGTCGGCTGGCTTGCGTTCGGGAACCTGCCCTTCGATCTTGGGCAGCGTGGCGCGAATCAGCTGGTGGCGATGCACCGGCTCCTCGGCCTTCGGCTCGCCGTCGTCGGCGGGTTCCTCGGCCGGCGCTTCGACGGCGACCGCCGCGGCAGCCACCGGCACGGCAACCGCCGCAGCCACCGGACTCGGTGCCGGCGGCGCCACGCGTGGCGTGGGGACGACGGCCGGAGGCGCGTCGGCCTCGATGGCCGCAGCCACCGGCGCAGTGGTCTCACCCGTGATGTTATCGAGCACCGTCTTGTACAGAGCGGCTTGTGGTTCGGCCTTCTTGCGACGGGCCGGCACCTTGCCGTCTTTGTAGACGTGTTCGAAATCGCAGGTCGAGCACCGGGTGGTGCGGACCTCGTCGCCCACGAGCGCGACGATCACATGATTGGTAAGGCGTTTCTCGCGCGGACAATAATCGTCCAGCACATCACCCAGCCGAAGCCGGCGCTCTTGCATCAACAGCTCCCGGAAGTACGTCCCAGGGGGGTCGGGATCTCCGCGATAGACCCAACGGAAAGGAGGTCACGGGATACTAGCACATCATCCCCGCGACCCGATCCAGGCCTGCATGTCGGCCAACCGTGCCGCCACCGCACCCGGTGCGGTGCTCTGCGGCGTACGACGGGCCTGAATGGAAGCCAGGGGCGTGATGGCTTCCACCACATCGTCTTCGAACAGCGGTGAGAAGCGACGCCACTCGTCCGGCGTCAGCGACTCGATCGCCCGCTGTTCCTCCAGCAAGGTCCGCACCAGGCCGCCGACCAGTTCGTGCGCATCGCGGAAGGGCAATCCCTTGCGAACCAGATAGTCCGCGACGTCGGTCGCCAGCATGAAGCCGCCTGCGGCACGGCGCGTGATCTCACGACGCACGCGCAACGTGCGCACGACCGCTTCGCACGACATCAGGCTGCCGGCCAGCGTGTCCTCGGCGTCGAAGACCGCTTCCTTGTCTTCCTGCAGATCCTTGTTGTAGCCGCTCGGCAGGCCCTTCATCGAGGCGAGCCAGCCGGTGTGTCGCCCGATGAGCCGTCCCGTCTTCCCTCGTACGAGTTCCATCGGATCCGGGTTCTTCTTCTGCGGCATCAGGCTGCTGCCGGTCGTCACCGAATCATCCAGCTCGAAGAAGCCGAACTCTTCCGAGCCGTAGACGATGACGTCTTCCGCGAGCCGGCTGACGTGCACCATTGCGAGCGCGCAGGCATGCAGGAAGCTCGAGACGAAATCGCGATCGGACACCGTGTCCATGCTGTTGAACGCGATGCGGGCGAAGCCCAGACGCGTCCGCAGGAACTCGACGTCGATCGGGAACGAGTTGCCGGCGATGGCGCCCGAGCCGAGCGGCAGGACGTCGGCTTCGGCGTACACCGCGTCGAAGCGATCGCAGGCGCGCCGGAAGGCCGACGCATGCGCGAGCCAGTAGTGCGCCTCGAGCACCGGCTGGGCCCGCCGCAGGTGCGTATAAGCCGGCAGCGGCGCGTCGCCGGCGTCGGCGGCGCGTACGCAGAACGCGTCGACCAGCGTCCGCAGGCGACCCTGCAACGCGCGAACGCGGCGGCGCAGATACAGGCGCAGATCGAGCGCGACCTGCTCGTTGCGCGATCGACCCGTGTGCAGTCGCTTACCGGTGGCGCCCACCCGCGCCACCAGCTGCCGCTCGACGAACGAGTGGACGTCCTCGTCCTTGCCCGAGACGAACGTGGGGTCAGCGACGGCCGCGTCGATCAACTCCGTCAACGCCGCGTCGAGCGCCGACAGTTCGTCCGGCGACAGCACGCCGGCCTGCTGCAGCGCCTCCGCCCACGCACGGCTTCCCTCGACATCGTCCTCGAACAGGCGACGATCGAAGGCAAACGACGCGCCGAACGCGAACACGTCCTGATCAGGGGCGCTGGTGAATCTTCCGGACCACAGAGTCGACATCAGTACTCACTTACGCAGACGGCCTTCGGCAGTCGGCCGTCGGCCTTCGCACAAACACCATCGCGGCTGGCGGAACCGTCCGACAAGTCGGACGGCTACGACTTGCTGAAAGGAACGTTGTCCTTTCGAAGGCCGACGGCCGAACGACGAAGGCCGTCCGTCAATGTGCTTCCCGCCCCACCACCTGCACGCTGCCCTTGAACAGGCGCAGGTGAATCGTCGCCGAGGCCTCGCGCAGGGCGCGGTCGGCGAGCGCGTCGATCGAGGCGCGCGTCAGGCCGTGCCAGTCGCCGGTCCGCAGCAAGTCGACGTAACTCTCGGCGAGCCGACGACGGAGGGTGCGGAGTGACCAGGGCAACGCCAATGCCTCGAGCTCACGGAAGGCCAGCTGCAGCACTGCCGCGGCCGGAGCTTCAGCGACCTCACGGCGGACGCCCGGTGCTTCCGGCACCAGCACGTCGACCCGGCCCACGCCATGCGCGGCGGCGATTGTATCGAGACTGCTCAACAGCTCGACGAGCGGCATGCCGACACCGTTGACCCGGCGCGGTGTACCCGCATCGAAGCCGATCGCGAGGGCCGCCGGCACGTCCGGCCCACGGGTCGTGGCACGCGTCTGGGTGAACAGCGACTCGTCCACCGGCGCATCGAGTCCGCCCGGCACGAGCAGGGAGCGTCCCCACAGGGTCGCACGAATTCCGCCCGGCGCGTCGGTCTCCAGCTGGAGCGCCTCGGCAGCCGCCGCCCTCGCATCGTCGGGCATCGTCTCCACGCTCGGACGAATAGCGATGGCCGACTTGCTCGCCAGCAGACGCTGCATGCGCGTGGCTGCCTGGCCGCTGCCGCCGTGCGCGAGCGCGGTGGCCTGCTCCATTGCCGCCACGGTGGCGACCTGCGCCGCCACGCACGGCAACGCCAGCACGGCCGCATGCGTGTCGCCGTCGAAGCCGACGGCGCCGGCCCGCAACGCCGGCAGCACCATCTCCTGCGCGAAGGCTTCACGG
>DATJTM010000459.1:0-7111 GCA_035503395.1 Luteitalea sp. | reverse complement strand
CTGAGCCGCTCGATGACCGTCGTCCCCTCGCCCGCATCGAGGGCATCGTCGTAGTCGTAGACCAGGTCGGCCCGGCGCCGGCGGAGCGGTCCGACTGCCCAGCGCGGGATGGCAACACGGTACAGCAGGGCGCGGTCGTACTCGGGCAATCGCTTCAGCAAGCGCAGACAGCCGATCTGGGTCTCGACCACCATCCGCGTCCAGTGCCACAGGCGGACGACGGGCGACGCGCCGGCGCCGGCGACGCTGCGTCGCGCCGTCACGGCCGACAGCACGGCCAGCGTCTCGCAGCGCAGCCCATGCCGCTCGAGCTCGGGGAGATACTGCAGCACACGATAGCGAGGACCTGGCACGGGTTCGGGAGCCAGCAGCACGCACAAGACGCGGAGCGTCTTGCCTCCAGCCTCGGCGCGCGCCTCAGCGACCATCGGTCGAAGCCGCGCCGTCCGCCGCCATCACAGCGGACGTCCCCACTGTTCCCTGCTCCGGCCGGCGCTCGATGACGAATTCCACTTCGTAACAGGGGAACAGCCAGCACCAGCCGGCTTCGTACCACTCCTGGGTAAGGCGCGTTCGGTTCACGACCCAGCCGAAGACCTTCCGGCAGGCGTGCCGCAGGTACATCGGTGGGGCGGCCTTGAAGCCAAGGGTGACATCTACCAGCGCGAACGCGGGTTCGCCCTCGTAGTGAGGCACGGTACGGCGAAAAATCCGATCGACTGCGAGATAGCTGAATGAGTACAGCCCGAACTGCCGGCGGTGCGTGTAGTCCGAGTAGTAGTAGGGGTTGGAAAAGTGCGGAACTACGGTGACCACGCGGCCGCCCGGCTTCACGATCCGTTGCAACTGCTGCATCAAGGCTTCGAGTGGATCGAGGTGCTCGAGGACGTGCGACGAGTGTACGAGGTCGACGCTGCTATCAGGGACCTCGCGAAGGACGTCCAGCAGGTCGCCAACCACGTCGACCGGGTCGTACGCCCGAATGTCGATACCGACCGAGCCGGGGATGCGCTTCCGAGGACCGCAGCCGAGTTCGAGGACGACAGGAGAAGTCTGGCTGAGTAGAGTCGCCAGCCGGCCGGTGCGGTCGTGGACCGGCGGCCGCAAGTGTGACGGTTCAGTCATGCGGAGGCTGAGGGCGGCCGTGTGCCACCCGGTCGCGGAGCGCAGGCGCGCTGCGTCGACATGATGACGGCAGCCAGAGCCCAGAGCAAATGTCGCGGGCGTGGCCGGCTGCTGACGGCCGCCGCGCTGCCGATCGTGCCTATGGTAAGGTTGCGGTTTGGCCTGCTCGAACAGCCGTGGTGGCTTCCTGCCTCCTTGCGGCCCGCCCACCGTCATGCGTCGCCCGGTCCGGGGTGCACAGGCGGCGTGCCTCGGCGTGTCGATCGGAGGGAGTCGACTATACGTCCTGTGGTCGACCATCTCGAGCCGGTCGTGAGTGTCAGCGCCCAAACCCGCTCGCACGAACGCCTCCGGACGAGCGCTGCCTGGAACATCGCAGCGACGTGCTGGAGCGCCGCGCTGAACCTGGCCTGCCTGCCGCTGTTCCTGGGTTGGCTGGGTGCCGAAGCGTTCGGTCTGCTGGTGTTCTATGCCGCCCTGCAATCGATCACGTCGCTGTTCGACCTCGGCATCAGCCGCGTCATCGCGCGCGAACTGGCGGCGCAACGCGATGTCCAGCGAATCACTGCTGACGCAGTCGACCTCGCTCGGACACTGGAGTCTGCCTACTGGGTGGTCGGAACGCTGATCGGCCTGCTGGTCGTAGGTGCGGCTCCCCTCTTCGCCCATCGGTGGCTGACCCTGGACCGTCTGAATGCGACCGATGTCACGACCTGTCTGCGACTGATGGGCGTGGTGTTCGCGTTGCAATGGCCGTTCAGCTTCTACAGCGGGGCGTTCCAGGGGCTGGAGCGGCAGGCTGCCTTCAATCGCGTCTACATGGCGTGCACGACCTTGCGCTATGTCGGAGCGCTGGGCGTGCTGCGCGCCTGGCCCGATCCGGTCGCCTTCTTCGCCTGGCAGGGGATTGCGGCGGGTGTCCAGACAGTCTTGTTGAATCGGTTCCTCTGGCGCTTCCTGGGCGGCCTGTCAGGTACCCGCCTGCGTCCCGTCCTGCTCAGCGAGGTTTGGCGCTTCGGGCTGGGACTGAGTGGCGTCTCCGTCCTCTCAGTGCTCCTCTCTCAAGCGGACAAGCTGATTCTGAGCCGGATGCTGCCGTTGTCCGCGATGGGATATTACGGGCTGGCCAACAGCATCGCGCAGGCCCTCTCAATCGCGACCAACGCCATCAGTACGGCGGCGTTCCCCCGGCTGGCACGGTTGGCCACCGACGATTCGAAGGAAGCACTCGCGGCGCTCTACGGCCGCGTGTCGCAGATGTCCAGTGTCGTCGTGTCAGTGCCCGCGGCGCTGCTCGTGATATTCCCGTACGAGTTGGCATTCGCCTGGACGCGCGACTCGCGCGTGGCGCATCAGGTCGCGCCTCTCCTCGGATTGCTTGCCCTCGGTACGTGGGCCCTCGCACTGCAAGCGGCCCCGTACACCCTTGCCCTCGCGCATCGCTGGACCCGGCCGATGCTCGTGATCGGCGTCCTCGCCTTGCCGGGCTTCGTCTGGGGGATGGTCACCCTGGTGGGTATGCACGGCGTGCGCGGTGCGGCCGAGACCTGGCTCCTCCTCAACGTCACGACCATGCCCTTTCTCGTCAGTTGGGTGCATGGACGCCTGCTCCCTACGCACGGATGGCAGTGGTGGGTCGACGTCGGCCGTCCGTGTGCCGCTGCCGTGGCGATGACGGCCGCCGCTCGCCCCATCGTCCGTCTCCTGCCCCACGGCGACGCTCAGGTCGCGGCGATTGGTGTGACCGCGATCGTCTCCGGCCTCTCGGCCGTGGCCATCAGCCCGTCCGTGAGGGAACTCGTGCTGGCGCGTCGGGCGTGACGTGAGCACCAGCGATTGACCATGACTCAGCCACCTCTCCTCTCCATCGTCGTGCCGACGCGGAACCGGGCGATCTATGCGGTGCCATCCATCACTCGCCTCCTGCGTATCGATTCGACGCGCCTGGAAGTGGTCGTCGCCGACAACAGCGAGGACGACGACACTGCGATCGGACTCGGCGCTAGCCTGCAGGAGCCGCGACTGCGGTACGAACGGATCGCCGGTCGCAACACGTTGAGCGAGAACTTCGAGCACGGGTGCCGGATGGCGCGCGGAGAGTTCATCGCCTGTATCGGCGACGACGACGGCGTCCACCCTGTGCTGCTGGAGGTGGCGGCCTGGGCGGAGCACCACGACCTCGACGCAGTGGCGGGTCCCGTCCTCGCCGATTACGGATGGCCCGATTTCGTCCGCCGCTACTACGGCGCGGATTCGGCAGCCGTGCTTCGCGTACGGCCGTTCTCGGGTGCGCTATCGTTCCCGGACGTCGACCGGGAGTTCGCGAAAGTGCTTGAGGCTGGCGGGCAGGACTTCGCCGGTATTCCCCGCATCTACTACGGCCTCATTCGCCGCCGCTGCTTCGAGGCGGTCCGGCAGGCACACGGCGCCTGCTTCCCCGGCGTGAGTCCCGACATGGCGGGCGCCGTTGCACTGGCGTCCGCCGTGCAGCGCCTCGCGTGGATCGATTTTCCGCTGTTCCTGCCTGGGAGTTCGCGGAAGAGCGGTTCGGGCCAGAGCGCGCGCAAGCAGCACGTCGGACGGATGGAAGATCAGAAGCACATGGGTGGAGAACGCCTCGCGAACTGGCCAGACCGGGTCCCGCGCTTCTATGCCGTCCAGACGGTCTGGGCCGCCTCGCTGTTCACGGCTCTGGAGGCGACCGGGCGGCAGCATCTTGCCGCGGGCTTCAACGACGCCAAGCTTCACGCGATGTGCGCGGTGTTCAATCCCAGCTATGCAGGCGAGACGCTGCGACATCTCCGGGGCCTGCGGGCGGCGGGTATCGGTCGTTCCAGCCTCCAGGCGTTCGCCGCGTATTACGCACACATCTGGGCTATGCGGGTGCGCTCGCTGACGGGCCGCGCCTGGGCGGCCGCGGCGGCATCGTCACGGGACCGCTTCCACAAGGGGCTGAGTGACATCGGCGCGGCCGTGGATTGCCTCGAGCGCGAACTCGCGGCCGAGACGACTGCGCTGCGGCGTCGTTTGAACGCCGGTCCAGAGCAATGAAGATCGCGTTTCCCCTCGTCAACGTGCAGCCCACTGGCGGGGCTCGCGTGACGCTGCAGCACATGGCTGCGCTGACGACGAGCGGTCACGAGGTCGTCGTCCTCCTGCCAACCTCGGCCAGCCAGGAGTATTACGCTTTGCCCCGTGACGTCGACGTCGTGCCGGTCGACGTGGGCTTCGGCGGCTACGCGGCGGCCGTGCTGGCACTGGGACGAGCCATCCCGCGATGCGATCTGGTCTTCGCCAACAGTTGGCAGATGGTGCTCCCGGCGATGGTGGCGCGGCAGCTCGGACGGACCCGGCACGTCGTACACCTGGTGCAAGGAATCGAGATGTTCGGCGCCTCGGGACGTGGTCGACTGGTGAGTCTGCGCAACACGCTGCTGCGGTCGTCCGCCATGCGGTTCGCGATTCCCCGGGTCGCCGTCTCGTCATGGGTCCGCCAGCGCTTGCGGAACGAGTACGGGCGCTCGGCTGTCGTCGTCCCCAACGGCGTCGACACGCTGACTTTCCGGCCGCGACCGCGGGCCCCTGCGGGGCACCCGTTCTCGGTACTGACGCTGGCCCGGCAGGAGCCCACCAAGGGGTTCGCAGACCTGCTGGAGGCGGCGCGCCTGATGGCAGAAGCCGGGTCGCCGCCGCATCTCGCGGTCGCGACCTCCGACCGTCTTACGCTGCCACGCGATCTGAACGTGTCGATGGTGTCGCCTGCCGATGATGAGGCGTTGGCGTGCCTCTACTCGAGTTGCGACGCGTTCGCCTTCACGTCCTGGTCAGAGGGCTTCGGACTCCCGCCGCTCGAAGCGATGGCCTGTGGCGCGGCCGTGGTGACGACCGCGTGCGGCGGCATATCCGACTTCGCCGTGGATGGCGAGAATTGCCTCGTCGTGCCGCCTCGGCGACCAGATCTCCTTGCGCAGGCGTTGACCCGCGTGCGCGAGGATCACGGCCTTCGTGCGCGGCTCGGTCAGGCCGGTATCGCGACGGCGGCTCGTTTCAGCCTCGAGCAGTCCGGCGCCCGTATGGTGAAGGCGTTGACGGCCATCGTTGAGGGAGACACTGGAGTGACGACCTCGCTGTGAACGTTGGCCTCGATACCATCGCTCTGGGACTCGCGGCGTCGGTGGGCGGCCTGGTAGCGCTCGTGTACGTCCAGCGACGCCCGCAGACGCTTCTGGCGCTGGTCGCGTATTCGCTCGTCCTGACACAGTCTTTCCCGGTCTTCTCGGTGGGGTCGCGGGTGGTCAATCTCTCGACCGACCATCTGCTGATCCCGCTGGCACTGGCCCTCGCAGCACTGGCACCGCGGACATGGCGCGGCGACTGGCCGTGGCCCCGGTTCGGCGTGCCGTTTGTCTTGTTCGTCGGCTGGGCCGTGGTCACGTTCCTGTTCTCACTGGTGACTCGGGGACCGGCAGGGCACGTCCCTGCCCTGATAGAGCTCAGCAAGCTGATGCTCTACACCTGGCTCTTCGTGCCAGCCGCCGTGTTCATCAGGAACGAGCGCGACGCCCGGCGACTCCTGGGACACCTGGCCGTCGGTGCCGTGATCGTCCTCGTGGTCGGCTACGGCCAGTGGTGGACCATTCCGGATCGGATGTCGGCCAACATCGTCTCGACGTTCGGGTCCCTGGCCCGGGCGGACGTCATCACGGCCAAGAACGTCCTGGCCGTGTACCTGGCGTGCTGGCTCGTCGTTGTCCTCGCGCTGTTCTCGCGCGGAGTGGTTGGTCTTCTTCCTGGCCTGCTGCTGCTCGCGGCAATCGGATTGATCATCGTCGCGTCGTACTCGCGCGCCGCGCTCCTGGCCATCGGTGTCGGCGTGGCCTGGCTGGCGGTGACCGCAACAGCGTCATCCGAGGCGAGGCGTGTCCCGACCCCTCGTCTTCCGCTGATCGTGGCCGTTGTTATGATGGGCGTGGTTGTCGTGCTCGGCTGGTCGGCCTATCGCGGCTTCGGACCCATGACGCCGGTGGGCCAGCTGCTGAACCTGTTCGCGACGACGCGTGAGTATTCCTATTCCGGCCTGGTCGCCGGCGCGACCGGCACGCTGCGGCTGCGGCTGCTCTGGGAGGGACTCGAGGCCTTTCTCGACGCGCCGATCGTGGGCTACGGCTTCAACGTGCGAGCCTTGCACTTGCCGAAACTTGCGGTGGTCGACAACTTCCCGTTGGACGTGGCACTCGATACCGGCGTGATCGGCCTGGCCTTGATGCTCTGGTTGATGTGGGAGGTGTTGCAGCACCTCCGAGGCGTGCAGCGCCGGGCCTCTGTGGCTGGCGACCGCCTGCTGGCAGCGCTGGCATGGGCAGCAGGTGGTGCGGTGATGGTGGTGTATGCGGCCAGTGTCTCGGGCAGCTTTCCTTACAGCAGCCGGATTCTCGGTCCCATGGTCCTGGCCACGGCATCGCTGTCGGTGTGGAGCATGCACACAGGAACGACACCGAGAATGGAACACGGGGAGAAGGCCGCGTAATGGCGTCCGAATACGAATCGTCCGGGCAGCACGAGCCTGCGCCTCAGACGGCCGCGGCGACATTGAAGGAGATCTGGCGACGGCGCTACTGGCTCGGCGCCGGGGCGTTGGCCGCGGCGATCGTGGCGGCCGTGCCGGCGCTGATGTCGGCGCGTCAGTACGCGGCCACGACCACGCTGCTGGCGTTCGCGGGCCAGGTGCCCGCCTCAGGCGACAGCAGCGGCGACGCCGGGGCCACACTGCTGCCAATCATCACGAATCAGGCCATGGTGTCCGACGTCGTGCGGGAGTTCGCGCTCACCAGCGCCCCGAACAGTCTCAGCCCAGGCACGTTCCGCCAGCGCGCGATGGAAGTACAACTGCAGCCGGGCAGCGACGTCGTCTCTGTCACGGTGCGATTGTCGACACCGGATCTCGCGGCCCGGGTCGCCAATGCGCTCGCCGACCGTGCGGTCGCGC
>DATJTM010000458.1:0-2796 GCA_035503395.1 Luteitalea sp. | reverse complement strand
CCTCGAGATCGACCGCAAGCGCATCGGACGCATCGGCGGAGGCGTGGACAAGCCGACGGGCCAGATCGACGTCGCGATCATCCAGAGCATGGTCCGCAAGAGCGTCGTCGACGATCGCGTGGCCGGCTATGGCCACGTCATCGTCGACGAATGCCATCACCTGTCAGCGCAGAGCTTCGAACGGGTGCTGCGCCACGCGCGTGCTCGCTATGTCCTCGGCCTGTCGGCCACTGTCACGCGCAAGGACGGCCACCACCCCATCATCACGATGCAATGCGGCCCGATCCGTCATCGGGTCAGCGCGCGGCTTCAGGCGGCCACGCGTCCGTTCGCGCACGTGGTCCACGTGCACCCGACGGCGTTCCTGCCCACCGCGGTGCTCGACTCAGACCGCCGGGTGGCATTCCAGGCGCTGTACAACGGCCTGATCGACGACAACGGACGCACCACGCGCATCTGTGACGACGTCGTCGCGGCGGTGCGAGCCGGCCGCGTGCCTTTGGTGCTCACCGAGCGGAACGAGCACCTCGATCGGCTGGAGCACGCGCTCGCGCCGCACGTGCCGCATGTCATCGTCCTTCGCGCCGGGCTCCGCAAGAAGCAACGCCGCGCACTCGACGAACGGCTGGCCGCCATTCCGGTCGATGCACCTCGTGTGATCCTCGCGACTGGCAAGCTCGTGGGCGAGGGGTTCGACGACCCTCGACTGGATACGCTGTTCCTGACGCTGCCCGTCTCGTGGCGCGGCACGATCGCCCAGTACGCGGGCCGCTTGCATCGCCTGTGTGACGGCAAGCGCGAGGTACAGATTCACGACTACGCCGACCTCGACGTGCCGATGCTGGCGCGCATGTTCGACCGACGCTGCCGCGGCTACGAGGCGATCGGCTACAGAGTGCTGGTTCCGGCGAGCGCCATTCCGGGTTGGCCTGCGGACGTGACGTTACCGTCGGATCCCAGTTGGACTCGGGATTACGCGGCGACCGTGCGCCGGCTGGTGCGCGACGGCGTCGATCTGCCCCTCGCCCGCCTGTTCGTCGAGGCCGCGCGCGAGGTGCCTCCCGACGCGGAGGGGGCCGATCGTGCGCGGAGTGCCACCGAGGCCTTCTTCTTCCGGCGACTCCAGACACTGCCCAAGACGAAGGGCCGCTTCTCGCTGAACGTCACACTGCCGATCGCCTTCGATGGCGACAGCCGACTCGAGGTCGATGTCCTGTGTGCGGGCACACGGATCGCCATCGAGATCGACGGGCCTCACCATCTGGCCGATCCTGTCGCGTACCGGCGCGATCGGCGGAAGGACAGGCTGCTCCAGGAGCAGGGCTACCTCGTGCTCAGGTTCCTGGCGGAGGACGTGGCGAAGGACCTCGACACGGTGCTGGACGTCGTGCTCCGTGCGCTCGCCCACCGGCGTCGGTGAGTAGCTCGAGCCGCCGCGGATTGTCGGTAATTTGTCAATCATCGGCGACACGGCACGTTTGTGACGCTTGAGATCAGCGCCAGCGCCTTGTGGCGTCCTCCTGCTAACGCGTTGATGAAGCGTGACTTGGCCGCATGTCGCGGCGCGGAAGAAGCGGCGCCGGACGCCAGCGACCGTGTGGTCGAGGAGGACAACGGTCGCAGCTACCAACCCTGCCTTGTAAGTTGTTGATTTCAAGAGGCGTGGTGCGCCCGGCAGGATTCGAACCTGCGACCTTTGGCTCCGGAGGCCAACGCTCTATCCAGCTGAGCTACGGGCGCGAATGAACCGGCACGACGAACGCTCCGGAGGGCCCGGAGCCGTGACGACCGCCCGTCAGTGTACCACCCGCAGGCCGGTTGGCCCGCCCGGCCGGCGCGCTCCCGGCGTGCCGCCGACGCCTCAGTGCAGCCCGCCGCCGTCGCGCAGGCGACGCGCGTACCACCACGTCGCCAGCGGCATCACCACGCCCAGGAGCATGGAGAAGACGTCCGGGCCCACCTGGCTGCTACCGCGGCCGAGGCCGGTGAGCAAACTCGCCACGCTCACCAGGCTCACGACCAGCGCGCCGCCGAGCAGCGGCACGGCCACCCGCAGCAGCAGGAAGAGGCTCGCCACTCCGGCGAGGTCGAGGCCGGTGTTAATCCAGAACAGCACGTGCTCGAAGACGCTGAGGCCCGCCATCATCTCCGTGTACCTGACGCCCGCCACCAGCGGCACGAACAGCAGGAGACCGTACACCAGGCCATAGACGACGGTGACGACCCACACGCCGGCGGGCCGGCCTGGCGTCGGTTCCGGCGTCGGGAACCAGCTCTCGATGTGCACGACGGCATTCTGCGGCACGTCGAGGCCCGACGCACGAGCGGCGCCGTGAAGTACATTGCACGGCCATGGTCCGCCTGCTGGCCCTCGCCGCCACTGCCGCCCTGCTGCTGCAGTCGCCCGGCATCGACGAAGCCCTTCGACATCCCGTCCTCGCGCCCGATCAGACCCGGGTCGACACTCAAGCCTGGACCGCCTCGAAAGTGCCGGCGCTGCAACTGCCCGCGTCGCGCGACGGCTACGACTCCTGGGCGAAGACGCTCCGCGCTCGCGTCCTCGACGAGGTCGTCTACCGCGGCGCCGCGCGCGAGTGGCGCACGCAGGCCGTCAAGGTCGAGTCGTTCGACGTACTGCCTGGCGATGGCTACCAGGTGCGCAAGATTCGCTTCGAGGCGGTGCCAGGTCTGCACGTCCCGGCGCTCGTCTACGAACCCGTGCCCGCGCCGACCCGCCCGACGCCCGTCGTCCTCAACTTCAACGGACACGAGGGCACCGGCGTCGGCAACAGCTAT
>DATJTM010000457.1:0-13848 GCA_035503395.1 Luteitalea sp. | reverse complement strand
CAGCACCTTGACGCCCCACGACTCCGTCGCCTTGTCGATCTCGGCGACGACCGCGGTGTTGATGTTGGTGCGCTCTTCGAACGTCCGATCGAGGTCGATCTTGCCGACCTCGCTGCGCAGCGTCGTCTGCGCCAGCTGGCTGATCGCGAACACGTAGTCGGTGATGCCGTACGAGGCGCGCTCCGGGTTGAGCACCTTCAGGTACAGCACGCCGTCGACGCCGACCTGCACGTTGTCGCGCGTGATGCAGACCTGGGCCGGGATGTCGATCGCCGTCTCCTTCAACGAGTGCTTGTAGCGGACGACGTCGATGAACGGGACCAGGATGTGGAAGCCGGCGTCGAGGGTGCCCGCGTAGCGCCCGAGGCGCTCCACCACGTAGGCACTCTGCTGCGGGACGACGATCGCGGTCTTGGCGACGATGACCAGGACCAGGATCGCGAAGATGATGAGGACAATCAGGCCTTCCACGATTCAGAGCGCTCCTTCGCGGCGGATCGAGATGGTCAGGCCGTCGACCGACGTCACCAGGCAGCGCTCGCCCGGCGTGATCGGGTCGGACCCGAGGTTACGCGCCGCCCAGACCGTGCCGCGCAGTTGCGCGCGACCCAGGCCGCCGGCCGGGATGCCGTCCATGGCAACGGCGACCTCGCCGCGAAGGGAGTCGACGTCGCCGGTGCGGGGTGTCCTCGCTTCCATCAAACGCAACAGCGGGGCCCGAAAGAACACCAGGGCTGCGACCGACAGCACGGAGAAGAGCAGCCACTGCAGCCAGGCGGGCCCGCCGAGGCCGACGACACTCAGGCCGCCGACCAGCAGCGCGCCGATGCCGAAGAAGAG
Organism: Luteitalea sp.; assembly: GCA_035503395.1. Classification (GTDB taxonomy): domain Bacteria; phylum Acidobacteriota; class Vicinamibacteria; order Vicinamibacterales; family Vicinamibacteraceae; genus Luteitalea. Next base: position 13,008 of record DATJTM010000457.1, on the reverse strand, counting down.
GAGGAAGAACCCACCAGGGGTGGCCAGTTCGAGGCCGGCGAGCAGCAGGCCCAGTACCACCCAGTACCACCAGACCATGCAAACACTCCGTCAGTGAGAGACGTCGGCATTATAGGGGACCAACTCTGCTGACACGGCAAAAGTCCACAGGGTTAGAAGTTCCAAAAGTCAGAAGCCGAGCCTGGCGGTGCTGCCGTCGTCTGAATCGCGCGAGGGACGCTTCCGCGCGACCCGGACGTGTCGCTAGGTGCCATTGCGCCGCTTATGACACAATCCCGCCCGGTTTATGGCCGAGACAAGCGCAGGACCCTGTGCGCGTATGCGCGGGGCGCGGATGCCCCGTGGGCACCGCGGTGCCCGAACTCCGGCCGCCAGCTCGCGAGACTCAATCACATGCCTGTTGTGCGTCGCCTGACTACGAGTGCCCTGACCATGGCGGCCGGCCTGCTGGCCGCCGCTCCCGTCGCTGCCCAGGAGCATCGCCCCGGTGGCGAAGCGAACCTGATCCTTCCCGACCTCAACTCGGCGCTCTTCCTCGGCGTCGGCGGCGAGACGCTGCTGTACGTCGGCCTGCTGGTCAGCGCCCTCGGGCTGCTCTTCGGCCTGGCGATCTATCGCAGCCTGCAGACCATGCCGGTCCACAAGTCGATGCTCGACGTGTCCGAGCTGATTTACGAGACCTGCAAGGCCTACCTGCAGCAGCAGGGGCGCTTCCTGTTGATCCTCTGGCTCTTCATCGGCGCGATCGTGCTGCTGTACTTCGGCCGCCTCGCCCACACGGTCGATCCCGTCACCGGCGCCGACGTCTACGGCTTCCCGCCGCTCAAGGTCGCCGTCATCCTGCTGTTCTCGCTGATTGGCATGGCCGGCTCGTACGGCGTCGCCTGGTTCGGCATCCGCGTCAACACGTTCGCCAACTCGCGCACCGCCTTCGCGGCACTCGAGGGCAAGCCGTATCCGTGCTACGCGATTCCGCTGAAGGCCGGCATGAGCATCGGCATGGCGCTGATCTCGGTCGAACTGCTGCTGATGCTGATCATCCTGCTGTTCGTGCCCGCCGACTACGCCGGTCCCTGCTTCATCGGCTTCGCCATCGGCGAGTCGCTCGGCGCCGCGGCACTGCGGATCGCCGGCGGCATCTTCACCAAGATTGCCGACATCGGTTCCGACCTGATGAAGATCGTCTTCAAGATCAAGGAAGACGACGCGCGCAACCCCGGCGTGATTGCCGACTGCGTCGGCGACAACGCCGGCGACTCGGTCGGCCCCAGCGCCGACGGGTTCGAGACCTATGGCGTCACCGGCGTGGCGCTCATCACCTTCATCATGCTGGCCGTCCGCGAGCCGCTGGTGCAGGTGCAGCTGCTGGTCTGGATCTTCATGATGCGCATCATCATGGTGGTCGCCAGCGGCCTCTCGTATTTCATCAACGAGGGCATGGCCAAGGCGCGCTACGCCAACGCCGCGCACATGAACTTCGAGCACCCGCTGACCAGCCTCGTGATGATCACGTCGGGCGTCTCGGTGGTGCTCACCTACATCACCTCGTACCTGCTGATTCCGACCATCGGCGGCGACCCGTCGCTGTGGTGGAAGCTGGCCAGCATCATCACCTGCGGCACGCTGGCCGGCGCGATCATCCCGGAGATCGTCAAGGTCTTCACCTCGGTCGACTCGAGCCACGTCCGTGAGGTCGTCAGCAGCTCGGAAGAGGGCGGCGCCTCGCTGAACATCCTGTCGGGCCTGGTGGCCGGCAACTTCTCGGCCTACTGGCTGGGGCTGGCCATCGTGCTCCTGATGGGCACCGGCTATTACATTGCCGAAATGGGCCTGGCCACGCTGATGGTGGCCCCCGCCGTGTTCGCGTTCGGCCTGGTCGCCTTCGGCTTCCTCGGTATGGGACCGGTGACGATCGCGGTCGACTCCTATGGCCCGGTGACCGACAACGCGCAGTCGGTGTTCGAGCTCTCGACCATCGAAGCCATCCCCGGCATCGCCGACGAAGTGAAGCGTGACTTCAAGTTCTCGCCGAACTTCGAGAAGGCCAAGGAGTTCCTCGAGGAGAACGACGGCGCCGGCAACACCTTCAAGGCGACCGCCAAGCCCGTGCTGATCGGCACGGCAGTCGTCGGCGCGGCGACGATGATCTTCTCGATCGTGATGGTGCTGACGGAAGGACTGCGGCCCGAACTGGTCGGCCGGCTGTCGATCCTGCACCCGCCGTTCCTGCTCGGGCTGATCACCGGCGGCTCGATCATCTACTGGTTCACCGGCGCCTCGATGCAGGCGGTGACGACGGGCGCCTACCGCGCCGTCGAGTTCATCAAGGCGAACATCCGCCTAGAGGGCGTCGAGAAGGCCTCGGTCGAGGACAGCCGCAAGGTCGTCGGCATCTGCACGCAGTACGCACAGAAGGGGATGTTCAACATCTTCCTCGGCGTCTTCTTCGGCACGCTGGCCTTCGCCTTCTACGAGCCGTTCTTCTTCATCGGCTACCTCGTGTCGATCGCGCTGTTCGGCCTCTACCAGGCGATCTTCATGGCCAATGCGGGCGGCGCGTGGGACAACGCGAAGAAGATCGTCGAGACCGAGCTCAAGGCCAAGGGCACGCCGCTGCACGACGCCACAGTGGTCGGTGACACCGTCGGCGATCCGTTCAAGGACACGTCGTCGGTGGCGATGAACCCGGTCATCAAGTTCACGACGCTGTTCGGCCTGCTGGCCGTCGAACTCGCCGTGAGCATGAAGGGGCCGGACTACGCGCACACGCCGGTGACGCTCGCGATGACGGTCGTCTTCTTCGTCGTGTCGGCGTTCTTCGTCTATCGCTCGTTCTACGGCATGCAGATCGCGAAGAAGGCATAGCAGCGATCACAGGGCGACTGACGGCCTTCGTCATTCGGCCGTCGGCCTTCGAAACTCCTCAGGTAGGGCCCGTTGTCCCCAACGCGGCCCGCGGATGGGCCGGGCTGGGACAGCCGGCCCTACCTCAGACGCCACGGGTAGCCTGCAGCCTGCAGCCTGTAGCCTTGTAGCCGCATGGAATCAGTCCGCTCGCAGTTCCCCGCGCTCGCTCGCGTGCACAAGGGCCACCCGGTGGCCTACTTCGACGGGCCAGGCGGCACCCAGGTGCCGCAGGCCGTCGTCGACGCGATGGGCGACTACCTCCTGCACCACAATGCCAACACCCACTGGGTCTACCCGACCAGCCAGGAGACCGATGCGCTGCTGCTCGACGCGCGGCGCGTGTACGCGGCGTTCTTCAATGCGCCTGGTCCCGAGTGGGTGAGCTTCGGCCAGAACATGACGACGATCACCTTCCACGTGGCGCGGGCGCTGGCCCGCCAGTGGGGGAGTGGAGACGAGATCGTCGTCACCCAGCTGGATCACCACGGCAACGTCGATCCCTGGCGCGAGGCGGCTGCCGATCGCGGCATCACGGTCCGGACGGTGCCACTCGCCGCCGACGGCATCTCGGTGGACCTCGAAGCCCTGGCCGCGGCGTTGTCGTCGCGGACACGGCTGGTTGCGATTGGGGCCGCGTCCAACGCCATCGGCACGATGACCGACGTGGCAGGTGTCGCGCGCCTGGCCCATGCGGCCGGTGCGCTGGTGTATGTCGACGCCGTGCACTACGCGCCGCACACGCTCGTCGACGTCGCGGCCCTGGGCTGCGATTTCCTGGCGTGCTCGTCGTACAAGTTCTACGGACCGCATCAGGGCATCCTCTGCGCCAGGCCGGAGCTGATCGCGTCGCTGCCGCTCCCGAAGCTGCGGCCCGCCCCGGCCTTGCCGCCCGATTCGCTCGAGACCGGCACCCAGAGCCACGAGGGCATCGTTGGCGCGGCCGCGGCGGTGCGGTTCCTGGCGTCGGTGGCGGGGACACAGCCGGCGACACTCGCGCAGCTCCGGCCGGCACTCGTCGCCAGCTACGACCTGCTGCATGCCGACGCGTCGGCGCTGTGCGCGAGGCTGTGGGAGGGCCTCGGCGCGCTGCCTGGCGTCACCCGCTTCGGACGCCCGCCTGGGCAGCCGCGCACGCCCACCGTGTCGTTCGTCGTCCGCGGACGCACGAGCGACGAGGTCGCGCTGCGGCTCGCCGACGAGGGCCTGTTCGTGTCGTCGGGGAATTTCTACGCGCAGACGCTCGTCGAGCGACTGGGGCACGGCGGTGACGGGCTCGTGCGGATCGGGATCGCCTGCTACACCACCGCGAGCGAGATCGATCGCCTCCTCGCCGCCATCGCGCGGGTCGGCTGAGCGACCGCGTCGAGCTGAAATCAATTCGGTAGCGGCCCGACTTGTCGGGCCGATGCGCGATCGCGGAACCGTCCGACAAGTCGGACGGCTACACCTGATGTGCGAATCCGATCCGCGTCGAGCTGAAGCGAAAATCAGTTCGTAGCGGCCCGACTTGTCGGGCCGAAGCGCGCTCGCGGAACCGTCCGACAAGTCGGACGGCTACAGCTTCTGATGTGCGAATCCGTCAGAGGATTCCCGTATCCCGTATCCCGTATCCCGTATCCCGGTTCCCGGTCACCGGTCCCCCTGCCTAGTGGACGTGCGTGCCGGGATTGGCCACGGGCACCGACGGCGGATCGGGCATTGGCAACTGCGACGCGAAGCGGTCCAGCATCGTTCGCAGGTCGTCGAAGCGCAGTGGCTTGGGCAGGTAGTCGTCCATGCCGGCGTCGAGGCAGCGCTGCCGATCGCCTTCCATCGCGTTGGCGGTGAGCGCGACGATGACCGTGTGGCGCGGCGTGCCCAGTTCGCGTTGCCGAATCAGCGCCGTGGCCTGGTAGCCGTCGCATTCCGGCATCTGGCAGTCCATCAACACGAGGTCGTACGGGAGTCGACCCAGCGCCTCGACGGCTTCGAGCCCGTTGCCGACGGCGTCGACCCGATGTCCCAGCTTGTCCAGCATGCGGACGGCGACGCGCTGGTTGACCGGGTTGTCCTCGGCCAGCAGCACGCGCAGCCGCCGTGGCCCGCTCGCGACGACGGGCGCGGCGACGACGGACGCGACTGGCGCGGCAGACGTCGCCTCCTCTCCCTCTTGCGCGGTCGGCCGCGCCGCGAGCGCGGCACTGAGCGCCTGCAACAGGTAGCGCTTCCTTACCGGTTTGGTGACCAGGCCGCTGAAACCCTGGGCAACCGCTTCGTCCAGCCCGCCGGCCTGCACCACTGACGACGTCAGCAACAGCGGGAGGGCACGTGTCGACGGGCGGCCGCGCATCAACTGCCCGAGCGTGATGCCGTCGATCCCGGGCATCTGCTGATCGAGGATGGCGAGATCGAACGGCGTGCCCTGCGCGTCGGCTGCGTCGAGCGCCGCCATCGCCGCCTGCGGTGTGGCGACGCCGACCACGTCGATGCCCCACGTCGTCAGCAGGCTCCGGAAGACGTGCAGGCTGATCTCGTGATCGTCGACGCACAGGGCGCGTCGGCCGCGCAGCTGCGCCGTCGCGACCGACTCCTCTGCCGGCGTGATGCGTTCGACCCGCACCGTGAACCAGAACGTGCTGCCCTGGCCCGGCACGCTGCGCACGCCCACCTCGCCGCCCATGGCTTCGGCGAGTTGCCGACTGATCGCCAGACCGAGACCCGTCCCGCCGTACTTGCGGGTCGTCGACGCGTCCGCCTGCGTGAACGGCTGGAAGAGTTTCTGCTGGACGTGGCTCGGGATGCCGACGCCGGTGTCGATCACCTCGAGGCGTATCGCCGCCCGTGCGCCGATGGCTTCATCCACCGTGACGCGGACGCTCACCGACCCGTGCGCGGTGAACTTGACCGCATTGCTCAGGAGGTTCAGCAGCACCTGACGCAGGCGACCGGGATCGCCTTTCACCACCGCCGGCACGTCGGGCGCCGCGAAGCCGCCGAATTCCAGGCCCTTCTTGCGGGCCGGCTCTGCCACCAGATCGAGCGCGTCCTCGAGGATGGTCCGCACGTCGAACTCGACGGCCTCGAGCGCCAGCTTCCCGGCTTCGATCTTCGAGAAGTCGAGGATGTCGTTGATGATCGTCAGCAGGTGCTCGGCTGACCCGCGCACCGCGTCGGCGAACTCGCGCTGCTCACCCGAGAGCGACGTGTCGAGCAGCAGCCCGGTCATGCCGATGATGCCGTTCATCGGCGTCCGGATCTCGTGACTCATCGTGGCCAGGAAGCCGCTCTTGGCGGCCGTCGCGGCCAGCGCCGTGTCGCGCGCCTGCGCGAGTTCGACGGCCTGCTTTTCGAGTTCGGCGAGGTAGCGGGCGCGGTCGGCGTCGGCGACGGTCTCGACCGTGTTGTCCTGCACGAAGGACCACACCATCGGGGTGCCGCCGGCGTCGCGCATCATCGTGCCGGTGAGCAGCACGGGCCGTTCGCCACCGTCGCGCGTGCGTACCCGTGTGCGGTATGGCCCGTACGACCCGCGCGTCTGCAGATCCTCACGCTGGCGGTCGAGCAGCGATCGATCGGTCAGCAGGTCGGCCGGCTGCATCGCCGACAGTTCCTCGCTGGTGTAGCCGAGCATCTCGAGCAGGGCGGGATTGACGTGCTCGACCTGTTTGTCGCCACGCGACAGCATCAGCCCCAGCGGTGAGGTCAGGAACAGCCCGCGAAACTGCACCTCCGATGCCATCAGCTGATCGCGGACCATCGCGAGGGCGCGGAACGAGGCCTGGAGCGAGGCGTTGCTGGTGGTGAGCGCGTCGGCGTGGGCGCGGCTGACGGCATAGACGCGCGTGGCCACACCCGCCACGCCGCCGAGCAGCAGCCCGAGGACGAGCACCAGAATCGGCAGGCCCGAGACCTGATCGCCGAGCAGGTCCGCCGTGGGCGCCACCTCGATCTGGACCGCTCCGCCGCCCGGCAGGACGACACGCTCACGGTGCGTCAGGTCGGCCGGCAGCATGCCCGGTGTGGCGGCCACCTGGTGTCGATGGAGCACCACGGTGCCGACCGTCACCGTGATCGCGTAAGGCGATCCCTGCGTGACGTCGGGCAGGCGGGCCGCGAGGCTCGCGCCGGGGCTGCCATCGGCGCCCGCGCTCTGACGCAGCAGCGTCTCGTGCAGTCGCCGGCCCTCGGCCGCGGCCTGCCGCCGCACGCCTTCGTTCTCCTGCGAGCTGAGCGCCTGCGCGAAGATCACCGCCGACGCCCCGATGAACACCGTGACGGCACCCGGGAGCCAGCGCTGCCACGACGTCTCGGGACGCGGGATGCGGTCGATCAGCACGCCGACGGCCACCAGCAGGCAGCACACCGACAACTGCGGCGTCATCAGCAGATGTCGCAACCAGCTGTCCTGCGCGCCCGACGCGGCCCACGTGACGAAGCTCGTGGTCGCGAGAAAGGCCAGCAGCAGACTCGCGCCGACCTGCACCTCCGACGCCCGCGACGGATCGCGCGGCATCGTCAGGGTGGTGGCCATTGCGATGGCTCCGATGGCGAGGATGCTGAGCAGCTGCTGGCGGGCCGGGGCGAGGGCGACGAGCGGGTCGAGGATGGGGACGGCGCCGGGCACCACCGCCACCACGACCTGCGCGGCGATGGCGAGACACGAGCCGCCGACAGCCACGACCACCAGGCGTTGTGCCAACCGCGGCTGTTCACCCCAGGCCGCCAGCAGGCCGGTGATGCCTGCCGTCATCAGCACGATGGTGGCCGGATGCAGTTGCAGGTTCAGCGGTCCCGCCGGCACGCCGGACAGGCGTGACAGCCAGGCGGCGAAGGCAAGGACACAGAGCGCCAGCGCGGAGCCGATGAGCGCCACACTCGTACGTCGTGCCGACGAGGAGCGCGTGTCGGGCATCGCAGGGGAACCAGTTGGGCGCAAAACGCCTGCCGAAGACATCGGCGCGGCGCCGAGAGATCTTTACCTACCGGTGGGCAGGCCGGCTCAGGCGCTGCGTTCGTCGCGGACGGTGGTCCAGCGCGCAATCATTGCCGCGAGTTCGTCGACCCTGATTGGCTTGGTCAGGTAGTCGTCCATGCCGGCATCGAGGCAGCGCTCGCGGTCGCCGTTCATCGCATTGGCGGTGAGCGCGATGATCGCGTGGCGTCGCCCACGCTCGGCGGCACGAATGCGGCCGGTGGCTTCGTAGCCGTCGCACTCGGGCATCTGACAGTCCATCAACACCAGGTCGTAGGGCAGTCTGGCGACCGCCGTGACCGCCTCGAGCCCGTTGGCGACGCAGTCGACGCGGTGCCCGAGTTTCTCGAGCATCCGGCCGGCGACCCGCTGGTTCACCGCGTTGTCCTCGGCCAGCAGGATCCGCAGGCGTCGAGCCGGGGCCATCGGCGTGGTCGTGTCCACGCGCGGCCGCGTCACTTCGACCAGGCCCGACGGCGACAGCACGTCGCGCACGGCCCCGAGCAGCGTCTGGCGGCGCAGCGGCTTGCTCACGAACCCCGCGAACCCGCGGGCCTGCGCCTCCTGCAGCGCGCCCGGCGCGATGTGCGAGGAGGTGAGCAGCACTGGCGGCGCCGCACCACCGACGGCCGTCAGCCTGGCCGGCAGCAGCATGCCGTCGTCGCCCCCGCGGTCGACGAGCACCAGCTGGAACGTCGAGCCCTGATCGCGACCATCCACCAGCAGTCGGTGGGCCTGATCGGCACTGGACACGAAGGCGACCCGGAAGCCGACCGGTTCGAGCAGGCCGGCCAGGACCTGCCGCTGCACTTCGTGTCGCTCGACGCACAGCACCCGCGCGCCTGCCCACCCGCGCGGCATCACGTCGGCGGTGGCCGGGGCGAGGCCGAGGCGCGCCGTGAACCAGAACGTGCTGCCCTCGCCGGGCCGGCTGTGCACGCCGACGGTGCCGCCCATCGTCTCGACGATCTGTCGCGAGATGGCCAGCCCGAGTCCGGTGCCGCCGAACTTGCGCGTCGTCGACGCGTCGGCCTGCGTGAAGGGCTGGAACAGCCGCGCCTGCTGTTCGTCGGTGAGGCCGATGCCGGTGTCGATGACCTCGACGCGCAGCGTGGTGGAGTCCGCGTCGCCGTCGAGTCGGCTGATGTGGACGTGCACCGATCCCTCGGCGGTGAACTTCACCGCGTTGCCGAGGAAGTTGACCAGCACCTGACGGAGACGGGCCGGATCACCGAGCACTTCGAGCGGCACGTCGCGATCGACGAGGATGCCGGTCTGCAGGTGCTGACGGCGCGCCGCATCGCCGACCAGTTCCAGGGCTTCTTCGGCCGCGGTCCTGAGATCGAACGGCACCGCCTCCAGCGACAGGCGACCAGCCTCCCCCTTGGAGAAGTCGAGGATGTCGTTGATCAGGCCGAGCAGGTGTTCGGCCGAGCCGCGCACGGCGTCGGCGTACTCGTGCTGCTCGCGCGTCAGCGCGGTGTCGAGCAACAGGCCGGTCATGCCGATCACGCCGTTCATTGGCGTGCGGATTTCGTGGCTCATCGTCGCCAGGAAGTTGCTCTTGGCCTGGGTGGCGGCGATGGCCATGTCGCGCGCCTCGGCGAGCTCGCGCGCCTGCCGCTCGAGTTCGGCGGTGTGCTGCTCGCGGACGCGATCGGCGGCCGCCGCCACCGTGTTGTCCTGGATGAACACCCAGATCAGCGGCTTGCCGCTGTCGTCGGCCACCCGGACGGCGCTGACCACCACCGGCAGCCGACGGCCGTCGAGCGTCAGGAACTCCGTCGACGACGGCCCGCAGGTGCCGCTGCTCTCGATCTCCCTGAGGTGCTGGTTGGCCATGGCCATGTCGGTGACCAGCACGTGCCGCTGCAGCAGGGCGAGGTTGCCGTCGGTGAGGCCGAGCATCTGGCGAGCAGCGGGATTGGCCAGCTCGACGTGATCGCCCTCGGTGCCATCGGCGCTGTCCCAGAGCAGCATGCCCATCGGCGAGGCTTCGAACAGCGCCTGGAATCGCGTCTGCGTCGCGTCTTCCCGCTGGCGGGCTTCGTCGCGTTCGAGCAGCGTGCGATGCAGATCGGCGACGGCGGCTTCGAGGGCGTCGCCCCGACGACGGCTGGTGCCGTGTTCACGGAAGCCGAGGGCCGCGCAGAGTCCCAGCAACAGTCCCATGCCGAGGACCACATTCGGCAGGTGCGTCGTCTGCTGCCCGAGCAGGGCGTCGGTGGGCTGCACGCGGACCATCAGCGTCCTGCCGTTGGGGATGACGTACGGGCGCTGCTCGGAGATCGCCTCGCTGCCGTCGGCTGGACGCCGGGCGGCGAAGACCTCGGCGTCGTCCAAGGTGACGCGAACCGCGTACGGCGAGTTGGCGACCAGCGGCAGGTAGAACTGCGTGATGTCGAACGACGTGGACAGGAAGCCCGTTGGCGTGCCGGCGCGGTCGATGCGCAGCAGCATCGTGAAGCCGCGGCGGCCGTCGAGCAGCGTCATGAGCGGCGTGAATGCGGGCGCGTGCCTGGCGGTCGCGACGGCGACGGCTCCGGCCCGTTCCGGCGCCGCGAGCAGGTCGGCGCCGAACACGGTGGTGGCCATCGCGGCCGGCCGCACCCAGCGCGGACGCGCCGCGACGTCAGCCACCGTCATCGAGCTGATTCGCCCGTCGCTGTCGGCGATGTATCGGTCGGCGTCTGCTTCCCAATCTGGCTGTGGGACTTGGCCGCCTGATTCCATCCGGGCCCGCATCCGCTCGAAGGCGCGGATCTGTTCCTTCAGCGATTGATCGAAAGCCGTGCCGATGCGCTCGAGTTCGCCGACGCTCTGGGACCGCACCGCGGCGCGCTCCTGCGCGTTCAGCGCTTCGGCCAGCACGACGCTGGCGGAGATGATGGCGACGGCGACGACGAGGGGCAGCCAGCGCGGATGGAGGCGCGCAATGCTGAGGCGGTTGTAGAGCGTGGCGCCTGCCACGATCAGCGCGCAGATGGCCATCTGCGGCGACATCATCAGGGTCCGGATCCACGTCTGCTCGGTGCCGTTGCCGGCGTAGCTCACGAGGGTGGTCAACCCGAGCAGGCCGACGGCGGTGCCGATCCACACCGGGGCCTGCCAGCGGAGGGCCCATGGCGGCAGGAACAACCGCAGGAGCGTCAGCAGCAGGACGAGCGCGATGCACGCGACCGCCTGCTGCGGGATGTGCAGCGAGAAGGGACGTGCCGCGGCCAGTGGCGCGAACCTCGACGTGAGGTGAACAGCGAGATCGGGATTGACGATGGCGCTCGTGGTGACCAGCAGCGCGATCGCGATGGCGATCCAGGCGGCGAGCCGCCTCTCGCGCAGGGCGGCCCAGAGCGCCAGCGTCGCCGAGCCCATCGCCGTCGACGTGAACAGGCCGAACGGCGGCACGCCGTCACGAAGGTGGACGACCCACAGCGCACTTCCGATCCAGCCGGCGATGGTCACCGCGCAGAGGGCGGCGGCCAGCGCCAGCAGCGCGACCGTCAGGCGGGCGGGCGGCGGATACGGAAGCGGGCGAGACATCGTTCGATGGCTGCGCCCCAGGCGCGCCGGTCGACCGGCAGGCACCCGTCGGGGGACGGGCGCGGCCGGCGCCGGTGACGCATCGGCCGGACTACGGCTGCTGCCGCAGTCCCCTCACCTTCATCGGCAGGCCAAAGAGATCGATGAATCCGCGGGCGGCCGTGATGTCGTAGTCGGCCATCGCGAAGCTGGCCAGGCGGGTGTCGTACAGCGACTGCGGCGAGGTGGCGCTGACGGCGGTCGCGCGGCCCTTGAACAACTTCACGCGGACGCGGCCGGACACGACCTGGTTGGCGTGGTCGACGAACGCCTGCAGCGATTCGCGCAGCGGGTGGAACCACTGGCCGTAGTAGACGAGCTCGCCGTACTTGAGGGCGATGCGCTGCTTCTCGTGGTACAGCTCGCGCTCGAGGCAGATCTGTTCGAGGGCCTTGTGGGCCTCGTACAGGATGGTGCCGCCCGGCGTCTCGTAGACGCCGCGGCTCTTCATGCCGACGAGGCGGTTCTCGACGAGCGTGACCTGGCCGACGCCGTGCCGGCCGCCGATCTCGTTGAGCAGCGCGATCAGCGCGTGGCCCTTGCCCTGGAACTTCTTGCCGTTGACGGCGACCGGCGTGCCGGCGAGGAAGTCGACGGTGACGTATTCGGGCTTGTTGGGCGCCTTGGACGGCGGGACGCTGATCGTGTAGACGCGCTCGTCGGGCTCGGCCGCCGGATCCTCGATCTCGGCGCCCTCGTGGCTGATGTGCCAGAGGTTGCGGTCCTGCGAGTAGATCTTCTTCTTGGTCTGCGCGATCGGAATCCCGTGCTGCTTCGCGTAATCGATCGCTGTCTCACGGTCGGTGAGGCCATCGTCCAGGAACTGCTGGTCCTTCCAGGGCGAGATGATCTGCAGCGTCGGGTCGAGGGCCTGATAGGTGAGCTCGAAGCGGACCTGATCGTTGCCCTTGCCGGTGGCGCCGTGTCCGACCGCGTCGGCCCCGACCTTCTGCGCGTAGAGCACCTGGTGCTTGGCGATCAACGGTCGCGCGATGCTGGTGCCGAGCAGGTAGTCCTGCTCGTAGGTCGCGTGCGCCCGCAGCATCGGGAAGCAGTACTCCTCGGCGAATTCCTTGCGCAGATCCTTGACGAGCACTGCATCGGCGCCGCTGGCCTTGGCCTTCTTCTCGATGGCCTCCAGCTCGTCGCCCTGGCCGAGTTCGGCGGCAAACGCGTACAGCTTGACGCCCGGATAGCGTGACTTCAGCCACGGCAGGATGACGGACGTGTCGAGTCCACCCGAATAGGCGAGGACGATCTTCTTGGGCGACGCAGCACTCATGACCGACAAGTATAGAGGGTCGGCTCGCTGCGCTCGCCTCCCAGGGAATGCGGCACTGCGGGAAGGCGGAATGTCGAAATCAGCAGCGTTGCGGTGTTGCGACACCATCGCTGGTGCCGTGGAGCCGACCGACAAGTCGGTCGGCTACGAAACGAGAAGGTTCCCGAGGCCGGGGCGCGTCCGAAATGCGCAAATGCGGAATGCGGAGATGTCGAGAACTCGCGACGTCACGAGGGTAGGGGCGCCTCTCTGAGGCGCCCGGCTTGGTTGCGCGCGGCGATTAGCCGCG
>DATJTM010000456.1:0-4149 GCA_035503395.1 Luteitalea sp. | reverse complement strand
CTCCAAAAAGCCGAAGATCGCCTCAGGAAAGCCGTAGTGCAAACACATGATTTGCCGAACCGGGAACCGGGCACAGGGCAACCGTACCCTTTACCCGGTACCCGGTACCCGGGCCCCGGGGATCCGGAACCCGGTAACCCGCTTCTGCTACGCTGCGCCGCATGCGGCAGATCAGCTTCTGGGTGGCGGCGTGTGCCGTGGCAGGCGCAACCGTGCTTGCGCAACCGACGACACCGACCTCGGCGTTGCCGCGACTGATCATCGAGGGCGGCGAATACGCCCGGACCCGCGCCTGGGTCGCCGTCGACCTGCCACCAATCGTTCGCGGCTGGGACCTCCAGCTGCGCGAGGAGGAGAGCGGCGAGGTCGTGCCGCTGCAGGTGGGGCCGTTGCGGGAAGGCTGGGCTGTCATTCCGTCGGTGCCGGCCGAGAAGACCGTCCGCTACCGGATCGAGCCCGCCCTCAAGCCGACGACCGTCGACCGCGTCACGGCGATTCGGGACACCTCACGCGTGAAGGTCGCCATCGACGGCAAGCCGGTCTTCACCTACGTCGGCGAGCCGCTGCCTCTGCCGGCCGGTGTCGAGGAGGTCTTCCTGCGTGGTGGCTACATCCACCCGGTGATGACGCCCGCGGGGCGCCGGGTCACGGCCGACTATCCGCTCGACCACAAGCACCACCACGGCATCTGGGCGGCCTGGACGCACACGCGCTTCGACGGTCGCACGCCCGATTTCTGGAACATGGCCGACCGCAAGGGCCGCGTCGAGTTCGAGCGCCTCGGCCGCGCCTGGTCGGGCCCCCTGGCCGCCGGGTTCGAGACCCGCCACCGGTACATGGACCTGCTCGCACCGACGCCGACGACCGCGCTGCTCGAGGACTGGCGGGTGGTCGCCTACAGCACGCCGGTGGGGGAGAAGCCGGCGCATGTCTTCGACCTCACCGTCCGGCAGGAGCTGACGGGCAAGAAGCGCTTCGACCTGCCGACCTACCGCTATGGTGGCGTTGGCGTGCGTGGCCGCGACGAATGGAACGGGCGCGACAAGACAGCGTTCCTGACGTCGACCGGTCGTGGCCGCGTCGCCGGGCACGGCACCCGGGCGACGTGGGTGCACATGGGCGGCGACATCGACGGGCAGCGCGTCGGCATCGCCATGCTGTCGCATCCGGACAACGTCCGCTCGCCGCAGCCGGTCCGCATTCATCCGACCGAGCCGTTCCTGAACTTCGCGCCGCAGCAGGCGGGACCTCTCGCCATCGCGCCAGGCGAGGCGTTCACGCAGCGCTATCGCTTCATCGTCACCGACGGCCCGCCCGACGCGGCGTGGCTCGACGCGATGTGGCAGGCGTACGCGATGCCGCTCAGGGTGCGCATCGAATAAGCCGTTCGTAGCCGTCCGACTCGTCGGACGGTTCCGGCGCCACGGCGTCGCCCGCTCTTGCGGCGCGGAACGGACCGACGAGTCGGTCCGCTACGAATGGAACGGCGGCTCGCCTACGAATACCGCCGCACGATGGCGGCGTACGCGTCCTGCTGGCGCTCGATCGACGCCATCAACGCGAACTGCGCGCGTGCTCGCTCCAGGTTCTGCGACGGCCGGTGGATGCGGTAGTACGTGTCGCCCTGCAGGTAGTCCGTCAGAAATCGGATGCCCTGCTCGAGTGCGAGCAGTTGCCCCGAGAACGCCAGCACGTCGACCTCCGCCGCACACAGGAACGCGCCGGCTTCGGCCAGGTACCCGCGCACGAGCGCCTCGAAGAACGCCGGGCGCGATGCCACGCGGGTGACGTCGGGCTCGTCTTCGGCCGCCGCGTTCGTGGCGGTGCGCACCATGTCGCCGAAGTCGTACGCGGCCAGCCCCGGCATCGTCGTGTCGAGGTCGACGACACACAACGCCGCACCGCTGGCGTCGTCCAGCATCACGTTGTTGATCTTCGTGTCGTTGTGCGTGACCCGCTCGGGCAATTCGCCGGCCGCGGCTGCGTTCAGGAGGCGGTCGACGTCGGCCTCGTGCGCCATCGCGACGCCGATCGGTTCCCGCGCGAGGTGCGCACGGCCCGCGACATCGGCATCGATCGACGCGACCAGCGCATCGAAACGCCGTCGGGTATGGTGAAAGTCCGGGATCGTGTCGAACAAACGCGTGCCCGGCAAGTCCGCGAGTTGACGCTGGAAGCGGCCGAAGGCGGCGGCCGCCGTCTCGGCCTGCGCCGGCGTCTCGAGCACGTCGATGGTGTGCGCGCGCTCGATGAACAGGTAGGTCCGCCAGACCTCGCCGGCCTCGTCGTGGACCCAGTGCGCGCCATCTCGCGCCGGTACGAGCGTGAGCGTGCGTCGATCGGCGTCGGGGGCATCCGCCAACTGCCCGCCGGCATGCGCGAGCACGCGCGACACGTTGGCCATCAGCTGCTCGGGCCGACGGAAGACGTGCGTGTTGATGCGTTGATGGATGTAACGCACGTGGCAGCCACCCTGTGCGTAGGTGGCCGCGTACGTGTCGTTGATGTGACCGGTGCCGTGGCGCCGCGCCTCGACAAAGGCGCCAGGCAGCTCGAACTGCGCGCCGATGGCGCGAAGATCGTGGTCGGCCTTCGTCATTCGGCCTTCGGCCTTCGAAAGCCGAACCCGGCACCCGGAACCCGGATCCCGACTGCGTCGGACATGCGCTCAGCCGAACAGGGGAGCGGGGTAGGCGCCGCTGGCGGCGAGATCGGCCATCGCCTTGACGACGCCCGGCTTGTCTTCGCGATACGTCACCCCGAACCAGCGGCTGCTGGTCGGCAGCACCTCGACGACGCATTCGCCGCGCTTGATCAGCACGTCGACCGTCGCCGGGATGTAGCACTCGGACTTCAGTTCACGGCCTTCGCGCGACAGGAACTCCTCGAACGCCTGTTCGATCTGCGGGAACAGCTCGGGCGTGAAGCCCCACATGTTCATCGAGACCGGCTCGCGGCCGGTGAGCCGCTCGGGCGGATCCTGGCTGCCGTCCTGATTTTCGACGTGGTCGCCCACCGGCAGCACCTTGGTCAGCTCGCGAATCGACTGCAGGTGCCCCTGGTCGTCCGTGACGCAGACGCCGCGCGCCACCGTGCCGTGCGGCGACAACGTGTAGCTGAGGGTGAAGCCGACCATCGCGTACAGATGCGGATTGGTCTGGCGAGCCGGGTCGGACAGGAACTTGTGGAGGACCTGATAGGAGTCCTGGCCGTAGAAGTCGTCGGCGTTGATGGCCGCGAAGGGCTCGCGAATGCTGTCGCGGGCCGCGAGAATCGCGTGCGTCGTGCCCCACGGCTTGGTGCGTCCTTCCGGAACGCCGTGCCCGCCAGGCAGGTTGTGCATGTCCTGGAAGCAGTAATCGACGTCGATCTTGCCTTCGTAGCGCGACAGCACCTGCTCGCGGAACGGCACCTCGAAGTCGCGGCGAATCACGAAGACGACGCGGCCGAAGCCGGCGCGCAGGGCGTCGAAGATCGCGTAGTCCATCACGGTCTCGCCGTGTGGGCCCATCGGATCGAGTTGCTTGAGGCCGCCGTAACGGCTGCCCATGCCGGCCGCCAGGACGAGAAGGGAAGGTGTCATCACTGGTCGTTGTACACCACAATGGGCCAACCATGAACCTCTCGACGCTCGACTGGGCCATCGTCGTCCTGTTCTTCGTCGTCACGCTCGCCGTCGGCCTGTGGGTCTCGCGGCAGGCCGGGAAGGACTCCAACGAGTACTTCCTGTCCGGCCGTGACCTGTCGTGGTGGCTGCTGGGCTTCTCGATGGTGGCGACGACGTTCTCGACCGACACCCCGAACCTGGTGACCGACCTGGTCCGGAGTCGCGGTGTGGCCGGCAACTGGAGCTGGTGGGCGTTCCTGCTCACCGGCATGCTGACCGTGTTCCTGTATGCCCGGCTGTGGCGGCGGTCCGAGATTCTGACCGACGTCGAGTTCTACGAGATCCGCTACAGCGGCAAGTCGGCGGCGTTCCTGCGGGGGTTCCGCGCCATCTACCTCGGCGTCCTGTTCAACGTCGTCATCATGGCGAGCGTCACGCTCGCGGCGATCAAGATCGGCGGCGTGATGCTGGGGCTGTCGCCCGCGCAGTCGGTGCTGGCGGCGATGGTCGTCACCGTCGTCTTCAGCACGCTGGGCGGGTTC
>DATJTM010000455.1:0-4998 GCA_035503395.1 Luteitalea sp. | reverse complement strand
CCTCGCCTTGCGCTGGCGCGGGTGGCAATCCCTCGGCCGAGTGATCCGGCTGCAGCGCCTTGCCGTCCCATCGGAACACCTGACGGGAGCCGTCGTGCGTCGGGTCGACGACGATTCTCAGACCGGAGGCGCCGGTCGCATAGTTCTGCCGCACGATGTGCCTCGCGATTTCTTCGGCGTGGTCGGGGCGATGCGCGACCACGTGCACGAGGAGCGATCCGTCGGCGCCGATGGCGCGACCGACCGGGAGATACGGGCCGGTATCGCGCGAGTTGAAGGCATCATGCACGTCGCGGCCGGGACTGCACCCGGCCGCCGTCGTCGTCGCCAGCAGGACGGCTGCGAGCCGGCGGCTCACCATGGCTGATGTCCGCCTTCCGCGGTGGTGGCGGCGGGAATCGCGCCGGCCGCATCAGTCCGTGCCTCCAGGATGAAGCGCAGGCGCGCGAGGTCGTCACGCACCTGCGTCGTCGGGTCCTGTCCGAGCATCGCCGCGAGTCCGCGCCCGAGGGCACCGCCAGGCGGCGCGTACTGGAAGTGAACCGCGATCTGCGTCTGCTCGCTCCCGAGACGACGGAAGACGACACTGCCGGCGCTCACCACGTCGGCGTCGCCGACGCTCTTCCACGCGAGACGCTCACCGGGTTCGTCATTGATGATCTCGGCGTCCCATTCGTAAGTGGTGTTGGCCGGCCCCCGCACCACCCAGTGCGAACGGCCGCCACCCAGATCGTCGACCCGCTCGACGTGTTCCAGGAAGCGCGACAGGTTGTCGTAGTTGCGCCAGAACCGGTACACCTCCTCGGCCGGTCGCGAGACGATGATGCTCTCGCGCACGTGCAGACCGCTCGACCCACCGAGAGCGCGACGCGTATCGCTGGAGGTGTCGCGGTCGCCGACGAGGGCTCGCTTCACAGCACAGCGACCGGAGACGCCGCGCGCCACGAGGCCGGCACCGAGCACCTGCCCGCTGCGCCGCAGGCCCGGGCGTCGCGAGGCGAGATACATGAGACCGGCGCCCGCCGCTACTGATCCGATTCTTTCCCACCGTCCGAGATTCGTACGCACGTTCAACTCCTGTGACGGTCCTCGTCGAGGACGCTGCCATGGCGGCGCGCCAGGCGCGCCATCGGGTTTGCTGCGTGAGGACCTGCAAGATCCGGAGACAACCGCCATGAGGGGCCGCCATCCCGGCGGGTACGACCCTTGCAAACTCTTCGTGCAGGAGGCGACTGACATGCTTTGGACTCTGGCGTTGATTCTCTTCGTGCTGTGGCTCCTCGGAACGGTGAGCGCCTACACGATGGGCGGCCTGATTCACGCGCTGCTCGTGCTGGCGCTGATTCTCGTGGTGCTCAACCTGTTCACCGGGACCCGACGCACCGCGCTTTGAGCGCACGGAGCTTCTGGAGCGTGCCGACGGCTCGTCCGTGGGCACGCGCACTCTGAAAGCTTCTGCGTCCGTGAGGGTTGCGGTCGCCCGACCTTCGACAAGGAATCCGTTCTTCGTGCGTGTTGCGACCACCCCATCCAGGCGAGCCCCGCTCGGCGCCGAGCCCATATCAGGCGGACGCGTGTCTGTTCGCGTCTGGGCGCCCGACCATCACGTCGTAACGGTCAGCATCGACGGCGTGAGGACCCGCCTGAGCAGCGATGCCGACGGTTACCACGCTGGCGAGGTCGCCGGCGCCACGGGCAGCCGCTATGGCTTCCTGCTCGGCGACGACCCGAAGCTGTATCCGGATCCTGCATCACGATTCCAACCCGACGGACCGCACGGTCCCTCGGAGGTCATCGACCCGTCCACGTTTGCGTGGACTGACGATGGCTGGAGAGGTATCGCTGCCGCCGACGCCGTCTTTTACGAACTGCACCTCGGCACCTTCACACCCGAAGGCACTGCGGAAGCGGCGCTCGCCCGACTGGACGGGCTGGCAGCACTTGGCGTCACCGTGTTGCAGATCATGCCGGTGGCCGAATTCCCCGGACGCTTCGGCTGGGGCTACGACGGTGTCGGGCTGTATGCCCCGTCGCACCTGTATGGTCGCCCCGACGACCTGCGCCGCCTCGTCGATCGCGCGCACGCACTCGGTCTCGCGGTGGTGCTCGACGTCGTGTACAACCACGTCGGCCCCGACGGGAACTACCTGCCCACCTTCTGCAAGGACTACTTCAGCGCGCGTTACTCGAACGAGTGGGGCGATGCACTGAACTTCGACGGTCCGCGATCGGCGCCCGTCCGTGAGTGGGTGCTGACCAATGTCGCCTACTGGATCCGCGAGTTCCACGTCGACGGCTTCCGGCTCGACGCCACGCAGCAGATTTTCGACGAGTCCCCCGAACACCTGGTCGCCGCCATCGCCCGCGTGGCTCGCGAAGCCGGCGCCGGTCGCGAGATCCTCGTCACCGCCGAGAACGAGCCGCAACACGCCGTCATCGTGCAACCACGCGAGCGTGGCGGCTATGGCCTCGATGCGATCTACAACGAAGACTGCCATCACAGCCTGCGGATGGCGCTGGTCGGCACGCACGAGGCGTACTTCAGCGACTACCGCGGCACGCCGAGCGAATGGCTGGCCTGCGCGCGGTGGGGCGCGCTGTTCCAGGGGCAGTTCTATCCCTGGCAGAAAGCGGCGCGAGGCATGGCGGGGCTGCACGTCCCGTCGACGTCGTATGTGAACTTCCTCGAGAACCACGATCAGGTGGCCAACACCGATCGCGGCCGGCGCCTGACGCAACTCGCGCGTCCATCCGACCTCCGTGCGCTGACCGCACTCCTCCTGCTGATGCCGGGGCCGCCGATGCTGTTCCAGGGCCAGGAGTTCGGTTCGACGGCACCGTTCGTCTACTTCGCGCACCACGAGTCGCCACTGCGGGAAGCGGTCGCGCGCGGCCGTCAGGAGTTCCTGCAGCAGTTCGTGCGTCTGCGCGATTCCGACGTGTTCGCCGATCAGCCGCCACCGCATGACGAGGCGGCGTGGACGCAGTGCCGGCTGGATCACGATCGCGACGACCGGGACGCGCGCGAGTGGCGCGCCCTGCACCGCGATCTGATCGCGTTGCGACGCGACCGGCCCCGGGTCGACGGAGCGCACGCGCTCGACGGCGCCGCCCCGGATGCGACGCTGCTCCTCCTGCGCTATTTCAGTGAGCAGGGCCGCGACTGGCTCCTGCTCGTCAACATCGGGCCCGACCGCGACGTCGCCGCGCTGTCGGAGCCCCTCATCGCGCCACCTCCCGACCGGCGATGGTCGATCCGCTGGAGCAGCGAGGCCCCCCGCTACGGCGGGCAGGGCACGATGCGCTGGCAGGAAGGGACGTGGCCGCTGCCCGGGCACTCCACACTGGTGCTCGAGGCTGTCGACAAGGAGGCCGGCGCATGAACGACGTGCCGACGACCACTGCTCCACCCGCCAATCCGGCGTTCCTCTCCGAACTCGACGCACTCGTGCGCGAGGTCCCCTTCGCCGCCGGCGAGCCGCCACCGACGCTCGAGGAGCACGCCACGCGTGAGTGGCTGATTACCAACGGCCTCGGCGGCTACGCCTCCGGCACCGTCAATGGCGCCCTCACCCGCCGCTTCCACGGGCTGCTGATTGCCGCACTCCCGGCGCCGCTGGGTCGGACGATGCTGCTCACGCATCTCGAGGAGCGCATCACCTTCCGCGATGGGCATCGCGAGTGGCTCGGCCTGCACGGTACGCGTGGCGCCCTCGCGCAGTCCGAAGCCGGACGCCACCTCGAGGAGTTCCGGCTCGAGGCCGGCCTCCCGGTCTGGCGTTACGCCGTCAACGGCGCGGTGATCGAGAAGCGCCTGCTGATGCCGCACGGCCAGAACAGCGTGCACATCACCTACCGGTTGCTCTCGGGTGCGAAGAAGGTGCGACTGTCGTTGCGACCGGTGGTGGGCTTCCGGCCGCACGAAGCGCCCGTCGACCACTCCCCCGTCGACGGCTACACCGTCAGCGCACGCGGGCAGCGCATCGAAGTCGCGGCCGACGCCGACCTGCCGCCGCTGCGACTGGTGCTGCACGCCTCGACCGGCGGCTTCATCTTCGACGACCAGGCGACGCGCGACGTGCGCTATCTCGTCGAGGAGCGGCGCGGCTACGACCACGCAGGGCCGTTGTGGAGCCCTGGCCGATTCCGCGCCGATCTGACCGCACGCAATCCGGTGACGGTGATTGCCTCGGCCGAGTCGTGGGACACGATCGCCGCCACCAATCCGGGCGAAGCGTTGGTGATGGAGCGGACCCGGCGCGCGCGACTGCTCACCGTGGCAGCCCCGTCGGCCCGCGAGGGCGTCGGCGCCGAACTGGTGCTGGCCGCCGATCAGTTCCTGATGACGCCGATCTCGCGGCCGCACGATCAGGTGCGAGCCCGCGCCAACGGCGGTGAGGCCCGTTCGGTGATTGCCGGTTACCACTGGTTCACCGACTGGGGCCGCGACACCATGATCTCGCTCGAGGGGCTCACGCTCTGCACGGGGCGACTCTCCGAGGCACGCGACATCCTGCGGACGTTCGCCTATCACGTGCGCGACGGGCTGATCCCCAACATGTTCCCGGAAGGCGGACACGAGGGGCTGTACCACACGGCCGACGCGACGTTGTGGTTCTTCCACGCGCTCGATCGCTACCGGACCCACAGCGCCGACGTCCTGCTCCTGCGCGAACTGCTGCCGATCCTGCGCGGCATCGTCCGGGCGCATCGCGAGGGGACCCGATTCGGCATCGGCGTCGATCCCGCCGACGGCCTCCTCCGACAGGGGGCCGAGGGCTATCAGCTCACGTGGATGGACGCCAAGGTCGACGGCTGGGTCGTGACGCCCCGCCGAGGCAAGGCCGTCGAGATCAACGCGCTCTGGTACAACGCGGTCCGCCTGCTCGCCGGCTGGCTGCATGAAGCCGGTGACGCGCCGGCCGCCGCCGATCTCGAGACATACGCGGAGCAGGTCTCCACGTCGTTCAACGCGCGCTTCTGGAACGCGTCACGTGG
>DATJTM010000454.1:0-10885 GCA_035503395.1 Luteitalea sp. | reverse complement strand
GAGGGGAACGATCAGAGATTGGCGCCGCGCGGCGTCGTGTCGGCGACCGGCTGCCGGGCTTCGTCCTGCGCCCGGTCGTACGGGTCGTCCTCGCCATACAGGTTGGTCGCCGCGTCGTCGGCGACTGGCGCGGCCGGTGTCGTGGCGGCCGCCGCGACGACCGGGGCCGGCGCCGGCGCGGGCTTGGGGGCGCGCTCGCGCTCCTCTTCCACCCGGATTTCCTCTTCCAGCGAATTACGCAACTCGTTGGAGGCCCGTTTGAACTCCGCGAGGCTCTTGCCGAGCGACTTGCCGAGTTCGGGCAGTTTGCGTGGACCAAAGACGATGAGTGCGATGACGAAGATGATGACCAACTCCGGCATGCCGAGCGAACCGAACATCGTGTGCTCCTGAGAGGGTCCGGGGAGCGACCCTGACCAGCCGGGTATTGCTTGGACCGTCCTCGATTATAGGAACGCCGTCCGGGCAAGATCAATGACACTCACCCGTCCATCACACGCGGGTTTGCCCGCCCCGCACCGCGTGGTACGCTGCGATCATGCAGAAAAACCGCGCGCTTCCGGCGGTCCTGTTCGCCGTCGCGGTCTCGGCTCTGGTCGGCGGCGTGCTCGGCCGTCGGGCCCAGGCCACCTCCGATCCGCTCACCGATCGCTACCGCGTGTTCACCGCGGCGCTGGCGGCGGTGGAGCAGGAGTACGTGGAGGACGTCGAGTCCGACCGCCTGGTGTACAGCGCGATCACGGGCATGCTGCAGACGCTGGACCCGCATTCCAGCTTCCTCGACCCGCGCGCCTACGCGCAGCTCCGCGAGCGGCAGGAAGGCCGCTATTACGGCCTCGGCATCAGCATCACGCCGATCGACGGCGACATCACGGTGATGTCGTTGTTCGAAGGATCGCCGGCCTACAAGCGCGGCATCCGCCGCGGCGACGTCATCGCCCGCATCGAGGGGCAGGACACCAAGGGCTGGACCAGCGACCAGGCGGTCAAGATCCTGCGTGGGCCCAAGGGCACCCAGGTGAAGCTCGGTCTGCGCCGGGCGGGCTACACCGAACTGATCGAACTGGGCGTCGAGCGCGACGAAGTCAACATTCCCACGCTGAAGGGCGTGTTCATGGTCGGTAACGACACCGGCTACGTGCGTCTGAACGACTTCTCGGAAACCACCGACCGCGACCTCGGTGAGGCCCTCCAGACCCTGAACGGCAAGGGCATGAAGCGCCTGCTGCTCGACCTGCGTGACAACCCGGGTGGCCCGCTCGATCAGGCCATTCGCGTCTCGGACCGCTTCCTGCCGAAGGGCGACATGGTCGTCTACACGCGCGGCCGGACGCGCAATTCGGACCAGGACTATCGCGCCGCCGACGCCGACGATTTCGGCACGATGCCCATCGTGGTGCTCGTCAACCGCAACAGTGCCAGTGCCGCGGAAATCGTCTCCGGTGCGCTGCAGGATCACGACCGCGCCCTGGTGGTCGGTGAGAAGACCTTCGGCAAGGCCCTCGTCCAGTCCGTCTACCGCATCAGCGAGGGCGCCGGCCTGGCCCTGACGACGGCGCGGTACTTCACGCCGAGCGGCCGCTTGATTCAGCGGCCCTGGGACGGCACTTTCGACGAATACCTCACGTATTCGCTGCGCGACCAGAAGGCCGACGAGCCGCACGACCCGGCCAACCTGAAGCTGACCGACGCCGGCCGGAAGGTCTACGGCGGGGGCGGCATCCAGCCCGACAAGTACGTGGCTGGCCCGGTCGAAGGCTTCAACCCGTCGCGTTTCGGCCGCACCCTCTGGGCCCGCCAGGTGTTTGCCGACTTCGCCGGTCGTTTCACCGCCGAAGGCGACACCCGCATCAAGGGCAACGCCCAGACGCGCACCGTCACGCGTGGTTTCAGCGTGGACGACGCGATGGTGAAGGACTTCCGCGAGTACCTCACCTCCCGCAAGATCAAGGTCGACGATCAGGCCTTCGCGGCCGACGATCTCTTCATCCGGGCGATGATCCAGTACGACATCGACCTCGCCCTGTTCGGCGTCGAGGAAGCCCGCCGCAACCTCGTCGCGCGTGACCCGCAGGCCCAGTTCGCCCTCCAGCAGTTCGAGGAGGCGGCCCGCCTGCCGCTCATGAAGAGCACCCGGTCGACGGCCGCGCGCCAGCCCGCCAACTAGGTCCGAGAGGTAGTCACGACCGGGGAAGGTAGGGCCCGTTGTCCCAACGCGGCCCCTCTTCGCTCAACTCGGCCGTGGAGGTCACGTCAAGGCCCGGGCTGGGACCGCCTCCGCCTCAGGGCTTCGGCGCGCCACGCAGCCGGCCCCACCTGCACACCTCCGCAGGATCTTGTGGGCGCCGCAGGCGCTTGCCCCAATTAGTTGTGACCTGCTAGGATCCCGCCGTCTTCTTTCGCGGCCGCCCGGAGTCTTCCTGCCGCGGCCGTAGCGTGCCCTGCAATGCGCCTCAACCGACTCGAAATCAACGGCTTCAAGAGCTTTCCCGATCGCGCCGACCTGGCCTTCGACCTTGGCGTCACTGCCATCGTCGGCCCCAACGGCTGCGGCAAGAGCAACGTCGTCGACGCCATCACCTGGGTGCTCGGTGAGCAGAGCGCGAAGAGCCTCCGCGGCGAGCGGATGGAAGACGTGATCTTTGCCGGCAGCGACGCCCGCAAGCCGACTCACACCGCCGAAGTGAAATTGAAGATGAGCGGCGTCATCTCCCGCGTCGGTCTCGAGGATCACCCGCAGAAGAAGACGGTTGCGCAGGAACTCGAGGAATCGGTCGAGACATTGACCGAGGACATCGTGCTGGCCCGCGACGTCGAAGTGGCGCGGCGGTTGTACCGATCGGGGGAGAGCGAGTACCTGATCGACGGCCACGTCGTGCGCCTGCGCGACGTCCAGGACCTGCTGATGGACGCCGGTCTCGGCGTGAAGGGCTACGCCGTCATCGAGCAGGGCAAAATCGGCCAGATCCTCGCCGCCAAGCCGACCGAGCGCCGACAGTTGATCGAGGAAGCGGCGGGTGTCACCAAGTACAAGTCACGCCGCCGGCAGGCGGAGCTCAAGCTCGAAGCCGCGCAGCAGAACCTCACGCGGGTCGACGACATCGTCTTCGAACTCGAGAAGCAGCGCGGGTCGCTGAAGCGCCAGGCCGCCAAGGCGCGTCGCTATCGCACCCTGCGCGAGGAACTGCGGCAGTGGGAAAAGCTGCTGTTCGGGCAGAAGTACCAGGCCCTGCAGACAGCGATGTCGTCTGCACTGCAGCGCCTCGAGCAGGCGCGCGCCAACGAAGCGGGCCTGGCCGGCCGCGTCGGTGAAGTGGAAGCGGCACTCGAGCGGCTGCGCATCGAGCTGACCGAAGCCGATGCCGCCGCCAACATGGCGCGTGCGGCAGCACACGCCAAGGAACTCGAGAGCGGTCGCCGGCAGCAGCAGCTGGAGTTCGACCTGCAGCAGGTGCAGTCGATTGGCGCCGCCCTCGTGGCGATGCAGGATGAACTCGGTCGCCTGCAGGAGCGTATCGGCCCCGCGCAGGAAGAACTCGACGCCCGCAAGGCCGCCAGCCAGCAGGCCGATCGCGAGCGCGACGAGGCGGCTGCGCACGTGAAGGACGAGGATGTGGCCGTGCAGCGCGCCGCCGCCGAGATCGCGGCGCTCGAGCAGGCCGTCGAGAAGGCGCGCGGCGAGCTGTATGCCGGCATGACGCAGGTCAACACGCTGCGCAATGCCATCGAGCGCGCGATCGAGGCGCGCGATCGCATCGCGCAGGAGCTCGGTCGACTCGAGGTCGAGAGCGACGACCTGCGCATGGAGCAGGAGACCGCCCTCACCGAGCGCGAGCGGGCCAGCGGCGCGTTGCGAGAAGCCCAGGTCGCGCTCGAGCAGGTGCGTGGTGCGCGTACTGCCGGCGAGGCCGCGCTGGGGACCGCGCGGATCGAACGCGAATGGCGCGAGCGCGATTTGCGGACGCGTGAGCGTGAACTGTCGGCCGTCCAGGCGCGACTGAAGTCGCTCGAGGAACTCGACGCGGCGCGTGCGGAATACGGTGAAGGCGCGCGACTGCTCCTGGCCTCGCGCGAGAGCGGCATCACGCACTACGGCTCGGTCGCCGATGCCCTCGAAGTCACGCAGGACTACGAGACTGCAGTGGCCGCGTGTCTCGGTGAACTCGTGCAGCACGTGGTCGTGCCCGACATGGCCGCCGTCCAGGCCGGTCTCGCCTTCGTGCGCGACCGCGATGCCGGCCGGGTCGGCTTCGTCGTCGCCGACGACGTGATGCCGGCGCCGGTGGAGACGCCTGCGGTGCCTGGGGTGCGACCGCTGCTCGACGTCGTCCGCGTCGGCGGCGAAGTGCCGGAGCACGTTCGCGCCGTGCTGCGCGACGCGTGGCTGGCCGAGGACGCTGCGGCCGCCCGCGCGGCCTCGCGGACCGTGGCCGGTCCCGTGGTGACCCCGCAGGGCGACGTCTTCCGTGCCGCCAAGCTGGTGGCCGGCGGCGGCAAGGCCGACGCGCGCCAGATTCTGCACACCAAGGGCGAGATCAAGGGCCTGCGTGAGCAGATTGCGGCGGCGCAGCAGGAGATCGAGTCGATGGCGTCCGATCTCTCCGCCGCCGAGGCCGTCATCACTCGCGTGATGGGCGAGATCGCCGCGCACACCGCCGACCAGGTGGCGCACGAGAAGTCGATCGTCGGCCTCGAACTGCAGGTCAATCGCGCCTCAGACGAACGCGACCGCGTCGCCCGGCGCATGGAGTTGATCGAGAACGAGCGTCGTCGCGCCCAGGAAGAACGCGCCACCCTCGAATCACGTGAGGCCGAGGCGCGGCGGTCGATCGAAGATCTCGAGGTCGAGCAGCAGTCGTTGAGCGACGAGCTCGCCGATGCCCAGCGCCGCCTGCTCGATGGGCGCGAACGTCAGGCCTCGGTCGGCCGCCGGGCCGCCGAAGCCCGGGCGACGCACGCGGCGCTGGTCGAGCGTGCGTCGGCGCTGGGACAGGACGTCCGTCGCCTCGAGGACGCATCGGCCGACCTCCGGCAGCGCATCACGGCACGTCAGGCCGAAGCGGATGCCTCGGCTGGCCGTCGCACTGGCCTCGAGACGTCAATCGGAGCCCTGCGTGCGGCTATCGACGACGATCTCGCAGCCCTCGACGACCTGAAGCGGGCGGTCGTGGTGGCAGACGAGCGCGTCGTCGAAGTGCAGGGCACCTTTGCGGAGTACGAGAGCAACGCGCGCGAGGCCCGTCGCGGCCTGGATGACGTCCGCGTGCTGGCGACCTCGTTCGAGGTCGCGCGTGCCACCGCAGAGTCCGATCTCGCTCACCTTGCCGAGTCGTGCCGGGAAGCGCTCGATCAGAGCCTCGAGGAAGTCGCCGCGGCGATGGCCGAGATGCTCGCCAACGAGCAGGCGCTGCCGAGCGCCGCGTCGGTGGCCGCCGCGGAGCGGGCCGGCGCCGATGACGATGTGAGCGACGCCGGTGGCGAGAGCGTCAGCGACGGGGCGGCCGCTGCCGAGGCCGCCGACGGCGCGCTCGACGCCGACACGGCGCCGCCGGTGCTCAGCGCCGAACAGGCCATCACCCGGTTGAAGGCGCGCATCGCGTCGCTCGGCGCGGTCAACATGATGGCAATCGAGCAGTTCGACGAACTCGAACAGCGCCATGGATTCCTGACTGCCCAGCGCAAGGACCTCATCGACGCGATCGCGACGACGGGAGAAGCCATCGCCCGCATCGACAAGACGACGCGTGAGCGCTTTGCCGAGGCGTTCGCGGCCGTCAACGCCAACTTCGAGGTGATGTTCACCACGCTGTTCGGTGGTGGTCGCGCCGGTCTCATCCTGCTGGACCAGGAGGACGTCCTCGAGAGCGGCATCGACATCGTCGCGCAGCCGCCGGGCAAGCGGCTGCAGAACGTCCAGTTGCTGTCGGGCGGTGAGAAGGCCCTCACCGCGATGGCGCTGATGTTCGGCATCTTCAAGTACCGTCCGAGCCCGTTCTGCCTGCTCGACGAGATCGACGCGCCGCTCGACGACGCCAACATCGGCCGCTTCGTGGAGATGTTGCGCAGCATGCAGGACCACACGCAGTTCGTCTTGATCACGCACCACCGCAAGACCATGGAGATCGCCGACCGGCTGTACGGCGTCACCATGGAGGAGCCCGGGGTGTCCAAGGTCCTGCGCCTCGACCTGACGCACTGACGGCGCGCCTGCGTCGGCCCTACAGGACGGGGCCCTCTCGAGCCGATACCGTGGTTGCCGGATGTGTTCCGGCAGCCCGGCTCGCGAATCCTCCGTGAACGAAGACAAAGGCACCCGCTACCGTCGCGCCGAACGCCGCCTGCGCCTGCTCGAAACGCTGGCCGCGGCGGCTGGACTGCTGCTGGTCGCGGCGTCGCCCGTCGCCCGGACCATCGCCCATGTGGCGACCCTCGCCTCACGCGCGCTGCACGTGCCAGCCGGTCTCCCGACGCAGATTGTGGCTGCGGCCGGCGTGCTGGCCGTGACCGTACTCGCCGGCCTCGCCCTGTCGCTGCCGTTCGCCATACGGCGGGTGGGGGCTCTCGCTCGTCACTACGGCGCACGGGTGACACCGGCGGCCCGCGTGTGCCGGCGGGCAATGCGTCGCGGCGCGCTGCTGGTGGGCAGCGCGACGGCGGCGTGGGCCGTCTTCGCGCTGGTCCACGCGACCATCCCCTGGCTGGCGGGAGTGGCGACGGTGCTGACCGTGCTCACCGCGGCGGCCGTCGTCATGCTCCTGGCGCCGTGGGTCGTCGGCTGGTCCTCGCACGTCCGGGCCATGCGCGACGAGGCTCTGACCGGCCGCCTGCACGCCCTGGCCGCCCGGTCGCAGATTCGACTCATTGGCCTGCAGGAATGGGTCTTCGGCGACACCGACGAAGCCAACGCCGCCATCGTCGGCGTGGTCGGTCCGCGCCGCTTGCTCGTCTCCGACACCTTGATTGCCGGCAGCACGCCCGAGGAGATCGACGTGGTGGTGGCGCACGAACTCGGGCACCACGTTCACGGCCACACCTGGCGACGGGCGCGTGCACAAGCCGCGTCATTTCTGGTCGCCGGTGTCGCGGCGCATCTGTGCGCGGCGGCCATGGCCTGGTGCACGTCGAGCGCCGCAGGTGCGGCCGATCCAATCCTGCTGCCCTGGATGCTGGTGGGCGTGGCGGCCGTCTGGCTCGCAGGCCGGCCGTCGCGGCTCGCGCTGTCGCGTGCTCACGAGGCGGAAGCCGATGCCTTCGCGGTCGCGCTCACCGGCCGTCCGGACGTGCTCGAGCGCGTGCTGGTGCGGCTCGGTGCCCGTAACCTCGCCAGCGACGACGACTCCACGTGGACGCGTGCGTTCTTCCTGACGCATCCGCCGGTGGCGGCGCGCGTGGCGGCAGCCCGGCAGACGCCGAACGGCGAGACCATCCCGCTGCGGCGTCGCGCCGTCCGTGTCGCTCCGTCGCCTGACCTGGCGCGCCCCGGCCTGCGCTAGTCTTGGTCGCGTGATGCCCGTTTCACGACGCACGTTCACGACGCTTGCGGCGTCGCTGCTGGGTGGTGCCCTGGCGCGGGCGCAATCGCCGCAGGACGCCAATTACGACGAGAGCCGGGTGGGGGCCTACACCCTGCCGCCGCTGCTGACGCGTGCCGACGGGCGACCGGTACGTACGGCCGCCGAGTGGCGTGAGCGTCGCGCGGAACTCCTGGAGGCCTACGCGGCGCACGTCTACGGACGCACGCCGGCGGGTTTGCCGGCGTTCAAGGCCGTCGACGTCGAAGCGCCGGTGGCCGTGCTCGACGGCCGCGCGTGGCGGCAGCAGGTGCGGCTGGAGTGGGGCAGCGGCGTGTCGGCGGACGTCCTCGTGTTCCGTCCGCGCACGGACCGTGCCGTCCCTGTCTTCATCGGCCTGAACTACTTCGGCAACCACGCCGTGCATCCCGATCCAGCCATCGTCCTCTCGACGCGCTGGATGCGGAGCAGCGACGCCAACTTCATCGTCGATCATCGCGCCACCGAACGGAGTCGCGGCACGACGACGCGCCGGTGGCCGCTCGACCTGATCATCGCGCAGGGCTGCGCGGTGATGACGGCGTACTACGGCGACTTCGCGCCCGATGATCCCAGTGTGGTCGGCAACGGGATGGCGAGGCTCGCGACGTCGTCACTGACTGGCACCCCCGCGGCGCAGCGATGGGGAGCGATCGGCATGTGGGCCTGGGGCCTGTCGCAGATGCGGCTGGCCGCAGCCACGTTGCCGGGGCTCGATCCGACGCGCGCCGCAGTCATCGGCCACAGTCGGCTCGGCAAGGCCGCCCTGTGGGCGGGCGTGCAGGACGAGCAGTTCGCGATGGTCGTGGCCAACGACTCCGGTGAGATGGGCGCCGCCCTGGCCCGTCGCACGTACGGCGAGACCCTGAAGCGCATCACGACCAGCTTCCCGCATTGGTTCTGCACCGGGCTGAGTTCGTACGGCGATCGCGTGCACGACTTGCCGGTGGACCAGCATCAGTTGCTCGCACTCGTCGCGCCGCGTGTGCTCCATGTGGCGAGCGCGGTCGATGACCGCTGGGCCGATCCGCGCGGTGAGTTCCTCGCGACGATGGAGGCCGACGCGGTGTGGCGCCTGCACGGCGTGCCCGGCCTGGGCACGACGACGATGCCGCCAGTCGGACCGGCGATCGGACGTCGCGTGCGGTATCACATTCGCGAGGGCGGTCACGACATCATCGCCCCGGACTGGACGCAATACCTCGCAACGGCGAAGCAGGAACTTACGTAAACGAGACGGCCTTCGTCAGTCGGCCTTCGGCCTTCGTAGCCGTCCGACTTGTCGGACGGTTCCTCGGCTTATCCCGAAGCCAGGGCGGCCGCCCAGCCGAGACCGTCACCTGACGATGAGTTCGCCGCGCATGTCGGCACACCCGGCCTCGGCGCGCATGCTGCAGTAGAAGGGAAAGCGACCAACCTCGTCGGCCCGGAACTCGAAGGTGATGCGGCCGCGCGGCGAGATGCGCTTCTGGATGCGGTAGGCATCGACGGTGAAGCTGTGGGCGATGTCGGCCGACGCGATCGTGATGCGGACGATGTCGTTGTGGCGGACGTCGATGACGTCGGGCTCGAAGGTGAACTTGCGGGCGATCACCTCGAACGTGCGTCGTCCCGGCACATCGGCCTCGGGCTGGAGCATCGGCGCGACTCCGAACACCGCCAGCGCTCGACGGCACCACGCCCGCCGCGTGAGGCGATCGAGCAACGGCGGTGTCGTCATCGCGGCTCCTCTGCCAACTGCGTCGAGGCCAGTCGCGTCACCGGCGACCGACGCGTGAGCCGTGCCGACACGCGATCTGCCTCGTCCCTGATCAGCACGTGCGCCTGGCCGCTGGCTGCGAGGACCGTCCGCGCCGCGTCGAGCAGGGTTCGCGCTTCGACGTTCCGCTTCGGCGACAACGATGCGGCCAGCACGACACGCGCCTCGGCCAGCTCCCAGGGTTGTGCATCGCGATCGCGTGACCGTGCCTCGAGCACGAACCGTGCGTCGGTTTCCGCCGCGTCGAAATCCGACAGGGCCACCGAGGTGCGAGCGCGCTCGAGGCGTGTGGCGAGCGTATGCGGGTGGGTCGTCGTCAACCGTTCGTGCTGGATCGACAGCGCCTCGTCGAGGGACTGCCGTGCCGCGCGCCACTGGCCACGCATGCGGTGGACGCGACCGACGTTGTAGCGCGTGCGCGCGGTGAGCGCATGCCGTGGGCCATTGGCCTCGAGACGAATCGACAGCGCCTCGTCCAGGAGGCGCGAGGCGGCCGGCAGGTCACCACGCGTCGCTTCGAGACGCCCCAGGTTGTTCAGGGCGGTGCCCACGACGGGATGCCGCGGGCCGCGCGCGGACCGCCGCAGCGCGAGCGATTCGATGTAGAGCGGCCGCGCGTCGGCAAAGCGTCCCTGGTCCTCGTACAGTGTCGCCAGATTGTTGATCTGTGTGGCGAGGTCGCTGTCGTTGCCCTCGGCGCGCGACGCACCGACGGCGCGCACGTACAGTGGCTCGGCGTCGTCGTAGCGGCGGCGGTCGTGCAGCAGGCTCGCGAGGTCGTTCACGATCCCGATGGTATCCGGGTGCGTGGGCGCCAGCACCTCATCGGCCCCGCGCAGCGACTCGCGGAAGAGTCGCTCGGCCTCGTCATTGCGGTCCTGGTAGTTGAGCACCTGGGCCAGCTGCCGCTGCGTGCCGATCACGGAGGGATGGTGAGCCGGCAGTCTCGCGCGACGAGCTGTCAGGACCTCGCGGTAGACCGCCTCCGCCTCGGCGTACCGACTCTGCGAGCGGAGCGTTTGAGCCAGCCCGGACAAGCTGCTGAGTACCTCGTCGCCCTGCGGGGCCAGTGCACGCCGGAGCGAGATGGCTTGCCGATGCAGTACCTCTGCGTCGTCGTACTTCCCCTGGTCGTGCCGGACGAGGGCGAGATTGTGCAGCGTCTTCGCGACGGTGCCGTGTGCCGGTCCGTACGCCGCTCGCTGCAGCGCCAGCGCCCGGTTCAGCGCGCGCTCCGCCTCGTCGGTGGCGTCGGTATGGCGTGCCGCCTCGCTCAGCTGCACGAGGGCCTCGGCCAGTGGCACGCCGGCCGTCGGTTCCCTGAGGGCAACGGCTTCGCGGGCCAGCGAGTGCGCGCGCGGCCAATGGCCGAGCGCACCGTGCACGCGCGAGAGCGTGACGAGCAGCGCGGCCCTCACTTCCGGCTGATCGCGCAGGTCGGTGTCGAGGCGCTCGGTCCCGCGGCCCACCAGTTCCGCCGCGGTCAGGTTGGCACCGAGTGCCCGCTTCGGATCGGCCTGCTCGAACATCCCCACGAGGAAGCCGTTGACGGCCTCGGCTCGCGCCCGCGCCTGTT
>DATJTM010000453.1:0-11492 GCA_035503395.1 Luteitalea sp. | reverse complement strand
GCTCCGGCTCCCACCAGACGCAAGGCCGACACGGCAGCCCCGCCGGCCGCGGCTGTGCCCAGACCGGTTGCCCGCAAGACGGCACCGAAGAAGACCGCGGCACCGGCCGACCGCGTACCCGGCGAAACCGTGAAGACCGCTCCGGTGCGCAAGGCAGCGGCACCGCGCGTCCGCAAGAAGGCCGCGCCGCCCGCCGAAGTGGTGCATGGCGTGGCGCCCGAGGAGGCCGCGCAGGCGGGCGTGATCGACGCCGACGGCGCAGTGGCGTCGCCGCTGCCCGACGTGGCGGCCAGCGAGCCGGCAGGCGTGCCGGCACCGGCGGCCACGGTCGCGACCGCACCGGCGGTGTCACAGCCGGTGGCGAGCGAGACCGACAGCGACGTCGATGACGTGCGGCCGCCTCGCCCGGAAAGCCCGGTCGACACCGGGGCGGCAGTCCCGCATGTGCTCGGCAACCACGACCGGCCCCTGCGCATCCTGATGGTGGCCAGCGAGGCCGTGCCGTTTGCCAAGACCGGCGGCCTGGCCGACGTCGCTGCGGCGCTGCCCAAGGCGCTCGGCGCCCTCGGGCACGACGTGACCGTCGTGATGCCGCGGTATCGCGGCATCGCTGTGAGCGGGGCGCCCGCAACGTCGTACGCCGTGGCGATGGGCGGGCATCACTACAAGGCCGACGTCCACGTTCGCCAGACGAGTCCCGGGGTCCGCGTGGCCCTCGTCGACCATCCGGCGTTCTTCGATCGCGATGCGTTGTACGGTCTGGGGAGCCACGATTACGCCGACAACCCGCGGCGGTTCGCGTTCCTCGCCCTCGCCGCCCTGGAGTTCGCCCGTCTCGAAGGGCGCCCCGTCGACATCGTCCATGCGCACGACTGGCAAGGCGGACTGGCGCCGGTGTACCTCAAGACGCGCTACGCGAGCGACCCCGTCATCGGCGGCGCCTCGACGATCTTCACCATCCACAACATCGCGTACCAGGGCCTGTGCGCGGCCGACTGGCTGCCGCAGCTCGGACTGCCGTGGGACGTCTTCACCACGGACGGCCTCGAGTTCTGGCTGCACGCCAGCTTCCTGAAGGCCGGCATCATGTTCTCGGACCTGGTCACGACCGTGAGTCCCCGGTATGCCCAGGAGCTGATGACGCCGGAGTTCGCCTTCGGCTTCGAGGGCATCCTGCGCCACCGCGCCGCGGACATGGTCGGCATCCTGAACGGCATCGATGACGATGTCTGGAACCCGGGCGACGACCGTCACCTGCCGCGTCCGTACTCGGCGGACGACCTGGCGGGGAAGGCCGACGCCAAGCGCGTCCTGCTCGACACGTACGGGCTGCCCGGCGGCGACGACATGGCGCAGCGGCCGGTCATCGCGATGATTTCGCGGATGGTCGACCAGAAGGGCCTCGACCTGATTGCCTCGGTGTCCGAGCAACTCCCACATCTGGGCGCGGCGTTCGTGATCCTGGGCACCGGCGAGCCCTGGTACGAGGAGATGTGGCGCTCGCTCTCGCGCCGCTATCCGGACCGGGTGGGCGTGCGGATCGGCTTCGACGAGCCGCTGTCGCACGTCATCGAAGCCGGCGCCGACCTGTTCATGATGCCGTCCAGGTTCGAGCCATGCGGGCTCAACCAGATGTACAGCCTGAGGTATGGCACACTACCAGTAGTGCGTGCGACCGGCGGATTGGACGACACTGTGCAGAACTACGACCCGGCCAGCGGGGTCGGCACCGGGTTCAAGTTCCATGACGCAAGTGGCGAAGCCCTGCTGGGGACGCTGAGGTGGGCGTTACACGTCTTTCATAATGATCCCGATCGCTGGCGCCAGCTGCAGCGCGCGGGAATGGGGATGGACTTCTCCTGGCAGGCCTCGGCCCGAGCCTATCTCGAGGCCTACAAGCGAGCCCGGACCCAGGTGAGCGGACGACAGGGTGGGGTTGCATCCGCCTGACGCGGACACGCGACCGAGAGGATAGAAAGCAATGGCTTCCGAGAAAGTACAAACGCTGACCGACGGCAACTTCACGCAGGTGATCGGCAGCGTGCCGCAACCGGTGCTCGTGGACTTCTGGGCGGAGTGGTGTGGCCCGTGCCGCATGCTCGCCCCGACGATCGAAGCGCTGGCCGAAGAGCTCGATGGCAAGGCCGTGATCGGCAAGATGGACGTCGACGAGAATCCGACCGTGCCGGGTAATTACGGCATCCGCTCGATTCCGGCCCTCCTCGTGTTCAAGGGCGGGCAGCTGGTCGACCAGACCGTCGGCGTCCAGTCGAAGGATGCCCTGAAGCGGCTGCTCGAGCGTCATATGTGAGAGCGCGGCTCACGCGCGTGAGCCGCACCCGTAATGCGGGAATGCTCGATGCGGCAAGGTCGACAGCCACGTGCGGTCGACACTCCCGCATTCGACATTGCCGCATTACGTGTCTGTCCAAGGAATGTCGACGATGAGTGCTGACCTGCGGAACGTGGTGATCATCGGATCGGGCCCGGCCGGTCTGACGGCGGCGCTGTACACGGCGCGCGCCAACCTGCATCCGGTGGTCATCGAGGGCCTGCAGCCGGGTGGCCAGCTGACCATCACGACGATGGTGGAGAACTGGCCGGGGCATCGCGACGGCGTGATGGGGCCGCAGTTGATGGCCGACATGCGCGCGCAGGCCGAACACTTCGGCACGGAGTTCCTGTCCGGCCTCGTCGAGAACGTCGACCTCTCGCAGCGGCCGTTCACGCTGACGCTCGATGGTGGCCGCCAGATCAAGGCGCGCACGCTGATCGTCGCGACCGGCGCGACCGCGAAGCTGCTCGGATTGCCGTCGGAGATGAAGTTGATGGGCCGCGGCGTCAGCACCTGCGCGACCTGCGATGGTTTCTTCTTCCGCAATCGCCCCGTCGCCATCGTCGGCGGCGGCGACACGGCGCTCGAGGAAGCGATCTACCTCTCGAAGCTGGCGTCGCACATCACCGTGATCCACCGACGCGACTCGCTGCGCGCGTCGAAGATCATGCAGGACAAGGCGATGGCCAACCCGAAGATCTCCTTCCGCTGGAACACGGTGGTCGAGGAGATCCTGGCCGACGAGCGCGGCGACGTGAATGCGGCGCGTCTGCGCGACACGGCGACCGGCCTGGTCGACGAACTGAAGGTCGACGGCGTCTTCGTCGCCATCGGTCATACGCCGAACACGACGTTGTTCCGTGGTCAACTCGCCATGAACGAGGGCGGCTACCTCGTGACGACCGGCACGCGCACCAACATCGCGGGCGTCTTCGCCGCCGGCGACGTGCAGGACGAGGTGTACCGCCAGGCGATCACGTCAGCCGGGACCGGCTGCATGGCCGCGATCGATGCGGAACGCTGGCTGGAGTTGGGCGACGCGGTGTATCACCACACCGAGTCGGAGACAGCCGCCACAGCGTAGGCGACGACGGTCCGCATTTCCGGGCTGACGGCGACGCCGTCAGCCCTTGCCGATCCATCCGCCGCCGAGGACCTCGTCGCCGTCGTAGAAGACGGCGGCCTGTCCCGGCGTGATCGCGTACTGCGGCGCGTCGAATTCGACCTGCACGACGCCGTCGCCGACGACGAGCAACGACGCCGCGGCCGCGGTGTGGCGATGCCGGATCTGGACGCCGGCGCGCACGGGCGCGTCGGGCGTCCGTCCCGACACCCAGTTCACCTCATGAACGATGCAGCGGCGCTCCTCGAGCGCGCTGCGCGGACCGACCGTCACGTCACTGCTCGCGGCGTCGATCGCGACCACGTACAGCGGCACACCCACCGAGAGCCGGAGACCCTTGCGCTGACCGACGGTGAAGTGGTGCACACCGTCGTGGGCGCCGAGTGCGCGGCCCTCGACGTCGACGATGCGGCCGGCCGCCGGGGCGCGTTCGCCGGCGGCGCGCGTCACGAAGGCGGCCTGGTCGCCGTCGGGCACGAAGCAGATCTCCTGCGAATCTGGCTTGTGCGCCACCGGCAGCTGGCGTTCGGATGCGTAGGCGCGGACTGACGGTTTGTCGAGGTGGCCGACCGGGAAGATGGCGCGCCCCAGCTGCGCCTGCGTCATCGAGAACAGGAAG
Source organism: Luteitalea sp. (assembly GCA_035503395.1). Lineage (GTDB taxonomy): Bacteria > Acidobacteriota > Vicinamibacteria > Vicinamibacterales > Vicinamibacteraceae > Luteitalea. The sequence goes on along the minus strand of DATJTM010000453.1, from coordinate 7,415 downwards.
TACGACTGGTCCTTGCCGCCGTCGGCCCCGCGCAGCAGCCGCCAGCGCCCGTCGGCGTCCTGCGTCGAGCGCACGTAGTGGCCGGTCGCCAGGCGCTCGGCCTGCAGGCCGTCGACGCGACCCAGCAGCGTGGCGAACTTCACCTCGCTGTTGCAGCGCGTGCAGGGGATGGGCGTCCGTCCGGCAACGTAGTCGTCGACGAACGGCGAGATCACCTGTGCATGGAAGTGCGATTCGAAGTTGACGATGTAGTGCGGGATCGCCAGCCGGTGGGCGACGCGGCGCGCGTCGTGCAGGTCGTCGATCGTGCAGCAGGTGCCGAAACGCGCCTGGCCCTCCTGCTGGTCGTACAACTGCATCGACACGCCAACTACGTCGTGGCCCTGATCCACGAGCATGGCGGCGGCGACCGATGAATCGACGCCCCCCGACATTGCGACGACGACGCGCATGGCCGTCAGGAGGAGGCCGACGCCGCTGACGGCGTGCGACGGTCGGTGAGCTGGCGCAGCCGCTCGACGATCGGGGGGAGCGCGTCGAGGAACGCCTGCACGTCTGCGGGCGCGGTGTGACGGCCGATGCTGAGGCGCAGCGCGTTCTGCGTGTCGTGCAGCGGCAGCCCCATCGCCTTCAACACGTGCGAGGGCTCGAGCGTGCCCGACGAACAGGCCGAGCCGGTCGACACCGCGAAGCCGTCGAGGTCGAGCGCAATCAGCAGTGATTCGGCCTCGATCCCCTCGAACCCGATGTTGGTCGTGTTCGGGACGCGAGCGGCACCGGCGCCGTTGACGTGCGTGCCCGGCACTGCGCGAAGGACGCCTTGCTCGAGGGTGTCGCGCAGCGCTGCCTGCGTCCGCGCGTCTCCGTCGAGCCGCTCGGTCGCGAGACGCGCCGCAACGCCCAGCCCGACGAGCGCGGGCACGTTCTCGGTGCCGGCGCGCCGACTGCGCTCCTGCTTGCCACCGGTCATCGCCGACAACAGTCGCGTGCCGCGCCGGATCCAGATCGCGCCGACACCTTTCGGGCCGTAGAGCTTGTGCCCCGAGAGGCTGAGCAGGTCGACGCCGAGCGCCTGCACGTCGACCGGCACCTTGCCGACCGACTGCACGGCGTCGGTGTGGACGAGCACGCCGCGTTCGTGGGCGAGCGCCGCGCACGCGGCCACCGGCTGCACCGTGCCGACCTCATTGTTGGCGTGCATCAGGCTCAACAGCGCCGTGTCGTCGGCGAGGGCAGCGGCGATGTCGTCGGGGCGGACGACGCCGGACGCATCCGGTGCGACACGGGTGACGCGCCAGCCGCGACGCTCGAGAGCGCGCGCCGTGGTCAGGACGGCTTCATGCTCGATGGCACTGACGATGAGATGCTTGCGGCCGAGAGGCTCGAGCGCGTCGGCCACGCCTCGCAACGCGAAGTTGTCACTCTCGGTGCCGCCGCTCGTGAACACGACCTCGGTCGGGCTCCCATGGATGAGGTCGGCGACGGCCTGACGCGCATCATCGAGGCGGGCCTTGGCGCGCTGGCCGAAGTGGTGGACGCTCGAGGCGTTGCCGAACTCGTCGCGCATCGCGTCCGCGACGGCCGCGATGACGTCGGGGTCGACGGGGGTGGTGGCATTGTGGTCGAGATAGATGCGCGCGCGAACAGCGGCCACCCCGGGATCGTATCACCCGCAGTTGGCCGTAAACCACAGCAGTTCCGTGATCTAGACACTCAGGTGATGCTTACGTATACTCCGCCGGACGTGGGTCGTCGCCACCCTGCGGACCCATTCCGGAGAAGCCAACATGTGGAAACGCGATGACGCGCCGCGGCAACCTGCACCCGCGCCGCCCACTACGCCGCCGGCTCCCGTCGCCCCGCCTCCAGTGGCGGCCGACCCCGCGCCAGCAGTTGCCGCCCGGCCCGTGCCGGGCGCTGGAGAACGAGCACCCATGAGCATGGGCAACATCGGCAAGTCGGTCATCATCAAGGGTGAGTTGAGCGGCAGTGAGGACCTGACGATCGAAGGTCAGGTCGAAGGCAAGATCGAGCTCAACAACAACATCCTGACCATCGGGACCAACGCGAAGATCAAGGCGCAGGTGTTTGCCAAGACGGTCGTCGTGCTCGGTGAGGTGACCGGCAACATCACCGCCTCGGAGAAGGTCGACATCCGCGACAACGGCTCGGTCGACGGCGACATCACGTCGCCGAAGGTCGCCATCGCGGAGGGCGCGCACTTCCGCGGCGCCATCGACATGAACCGCGGCGCCTCGACGCCGAAGGCCGCCGAGCCGAAGCCCACGCCAGCGGTGGCGGGCAAGGCCTGATCCGTCCGGGCGCCGGGACGGAATGCCAGTCTGCGCTCCGTCTCTGCCCGGATGCTCTTCCGGACGGCTCGGTGAGCCGTCCCTCCCAATCGTCCTGTGTCCGAATCGACCGATCGGTCCCTGTCGTCCCGCCTGTTCGGGTGGGCTCGCCGTGATGCGGCGGGCGGCGAAGGTGCCAAGGATGCCGGCCCTGCGGTCGGCACCAAGGTCATCGCGAAGTTCCTCGCGGCGCTGGCCAACCGCGAGAGCCCCATCGTGCTCGACCTCGGTCCCGTCGTCGGCAGCAACGTGTCGTTCCTGGGTGAGCAGCTCGGCTGCCGGCTCCGTGTCGAGGACCTGTTCGCCGACGTCGAACGACTGACGAAGGCGCAGCAGATCGACACGCTGCCGGAGTTCCTCGAAGGACGCTTCTCGTACGAGCCGGAGAGCGTCGATGCCGTGCTGTGCTGGGACGTGCTCGACTACCTCGACAAGCCCGCCGCCACGGTGCTCGCACGCAAGGTCGTCGAGTGGGTGAAGCCGGGCGGTGTCGTCCTGTGCTTCTTCAACATGGCGCCGAGCCCGTCGCCGCTGTATACGCGGTACGTCATCGCCGACACCGAGCGCCTGCAGTACCGGACCTCGCCGGCCGCGCAGGGCCGCAAGACGATCTACCAGAACCGCGACATCGATCGCCTGTTCGCCGGGCTGGCCGTCAGCGAGAGCTTCCTGCTCCAGCACAAGGTTCGTGAAGTGTTGCTGCGCAAGAAGGCACCAGCCGCACCGAAGACGTAGCCGGCCGACCGCCATGCCGGAGCAGGGCTCGATGTCCCCATGCGGCCATCGGCTGTGCGGCGGATCAGGCGGGACTCGGAGCGCCGGCCCTCCCCGCATCGACCGAGCAGCGACGCCGCGGTGATGTAGCATCGCGGCGTAGCCCGACCGCGCGTGCGCGGCGGCGTGTCATCCCTGAGGTCGCGGCATGATCGATTTCGATCTGGCAGAGGAGCATCGCCTGCTCGAGCAGACGGTGCGTGGGTGGGGCGCGCGTGAAGTGGCGCCGCGGATTGGCGAGCTCGATCGTCAACACAAGTTCGATCCGGCGATCCTGCCGCAGATGGCCGACCTCGGCCTGCTCGGCGTCTGCGTGCCGCAGCAGTATGGCGGCGCCGGGATGGACTACATCAGCCTCGGCGTCGCCAGCGAGGAACTCGAGTACGTCGACACCTCCTTACGCGTGATCCTGTCGGTGCACGTCGGGCTGAACAGCCTGTCGTTGCTGGCGTGGGGGACCGACGACCAGAAGGCGCGCTACCTGGTGCCGCAGGCGCAGGGGCAGAAGATTGCGACTTTCGGCCTGACCGAGCCTGCCGCCGGCAGCGACGCGCGCGGCATCCAGACGGTGGCGGTCAAGCGCGGCGACCGCTATGTGCTCAGCGGCGAGAAAATGTGGATCTCGCTCGCCGATGTCGCCGACCATTTCCTGGTGATCGCCTGGAGCGACCTCGAGAAGAAGCGCGCGAAGGACCCGAGCGGCCTGAGTGCCTTCATCGTCGAGCGCGCGTTCAAGGGCTTCTCGAGCGGCACGCTCACGCACAAGTGGGGCATCCTCGCGGGCAACACCGGCTTCTTCAAGATGGACGAGGTCGAGGTACCAGTCGAGAACCTCCTCGGCCGCGAAGGCGAGGGCTTCAAGATCGCGATGTTCGCGCTCGATCAGGGGCGCTATACGGTCGCGGCCGGTGCCACCGGGCTGATTCGTGCCTGTCGCGACGCCAGCGTGAAGTATGCGAAGGAGCGGCACACGTTCGGGGTCGAGATCGGTCAGCACCAGCTCGTGAAGGAGATGCTGGCGCGGATGGAAGCCGACTATCAGCAGGCACGTCTGCTGTGGCTCCGTTCGGGGTGGTTGAAGAACATCGGCCGCCGCAACACGAAGGAGACCAGCCTCGCCAAGTGGATGTCCACGGTGGCCTCCGAGCGCGCCGCGGGTGACGCGGTTCAGATTCACGGCGCCAACGGGTACTCCGACGAGTATCCGGTCGGCCGGTTCTACCGCAACTGCAAGGGCGCGGTGATCTACGAGGGCACACGCGAGATCCACGCGCTGATGCAGGCCGACTACCTGCTCGGCTACCGCACCGACAAGCCGACGCGCTGCGAACTGCCGGCCTGGCAACCCGCGGGGTGAACCGGAACCTCTTCGCGATCGCGGGCGCCTGCTTCATCGGCTTTGCCGGCTTCACGCTGGTGATGCCCTTCCTGCCGCTGTACTTCGCGCAGCTGGGCATGCCGGACCCGGCCGACATCGCGCTCTGGTCGGGCCTCAGTCTCGGCGTCACGCCCGGCATGACGGCGTTGCTGGCGCCGTTGTGGGGGCGCGTCGCCGACCGCTACGGCAACAAGTTCCTCGTCCTGCGGTCGCTGGCGTGCTTCGTGATCACGATGGTGCTGATGGGACTGGTGACCAGGCCCTGGCACATCTTCGGCCTGCGTGTCCTGCAGGGATTCTTCGCCGGGTACGGCGCGCTGGCGGTCGCGATGGCGGCGGCTGCGGCGCCGCGCGAACGAATGGCCAGTGCGATCGGCACCGTGCAGACGGCGCAGCGCCTGGGGCCGGCGCTGGGGCCGGCCATCGGCGGCGTGCTGGCGGTGGCGATCGGCATTCGCGCGTCGTTCTACGTGTCGTCGCTGTTCTACCTGGCGGCATTCATCCTGGTGTGGCGCTGGTTCGAGGAGCCGCCGCGCGAGACGGTGGCTTCGGTCCGTGACGGCGACTCGACGCGGCTGACGTTCGAGACCGCCGGGGCGTTCCGGCAGTTCGTGCTGTTGATGGGTGTGATCTTCGGGCTGCAGATCGTCGATCGCAGCTTCGGACCGGTGCTGCCGTTGTACCTGTCGCAGTTGGGTGTCGCCGACGAGCGGATCGCGCTGGTGGCCGGCATCCTGTTCTCGGCCTCGGCGTGTGCGGGTGCGGCCGGCAACCTGCTGACGCAGCGGCTGCTGCAGCAGTGGTCACCACGAGCCCTGCTGCGCTGGACGGCGCTGGCGGCCGCCGGCGGTCTGGTCCCGTTCGTATTCCACCTGTCCGTGCCGACATTGCTCGCAGCGACGGTCGTGTTCGGCTTCGCGGTCGGCATCGCGATCACGGCGTCGTTCACGGCGGCCGGTCACGTGATCCCCGAAGGTGCGCGTGCCACCGGCTTCGGACTGCTGACGAGCGCCTCACTGGCCGGACTCGCCCTCAGCCCGATGACCGCCGGCGTTCTTGCCCGCATCTCCATTCGCAGCGTCTTCATCGTCGGCGTCCTGGTACTGGCGGTGCTGTCCGGAATGGTCAGCTACGTATTACGCGACCGGGTTGGCGAGGCGACCTACCCGGCGGTGGAGGAGACGTGAGTGTCACGCCAGCCATCCGCGCGCTGAGGGCGGCCGGCATCGCCTTCGACGAGCATCCGTACCGCTACGAGGAACGCGGCGGCACGCGCGTCTCGGCCCGCGAGCTCGGTGTCGACGAGCATGCCGTGATCAAGACGATCGTCCTGCAGGCGGACGGCCGCGACCTGCACCTGGTGCTGATGCACGGTGATCGCGAGGTGTCGACCAAGGCGCTGGCCCGCGTGCTCGGCGTCAAACGGCTCGAGCCGGCCCCGGCGCCAGTCGCCCAGCGCGCCACCGGCTACCAGTTCGGCGGGACGTCGCCCTTCGGCACCCGCCAGGCACTGCCGACCTGGGTCGAACGGAGCGTGCTGGCGCTGCCGCGGATCTACATCAACGGCGGCGCGCGCGGCTTCCTCGTCAGCCTGGGCCCCGAGGTGCTGGTATCGCTCCTCGGCGCGGTGCCGGTCGAGGTCGCGACCACCTGAGGCGCGGCCGATCGGCCGCGACCGAGGTGCTACCATGCGAGCGTGAGCGAAGGGCCCGATCAGTCACGCCCGGACGGGCGCGAACGCGCAGCGCTCGTGGGGTTGATCACCGGCTCCACGCGGCGGACGCACGTCGAGGATGCCCTCGACGAACTGGCCGGCCTGGCCGAGGCGGCCGACATCGAGCCGGTCATCCGGTTCACGCAGGATCGAGACCGTCCCGACCCGGCCACGCTCATCGGCTCGGGCAAGCTCGCCACCCTCAAGGCCGCCTGCGACGAGTCCGGGCTCACCCTCGTCATCTTCGACAACGAACTGACGCCGGCGCAGTTGCGCAACATCGAGAAGACGCTGGAACTGCGCGTCATCGATCGCACGCAGCTGATTCTCGACATCTTCGCGCGCCGTGCTCGTACGCGTGAGGGCAAGCTGCAGGTCGAGCTCGCACAGCTGCGCTATCTGCTGCCGCGCCTGGTCGGGGCGTCGGCCGCCATGTCACGCCTCGGCGGCGGTATCGGCACGCGCGGACCGGGTGAGACCAAGCTCGAGACCGACCGTCGCCGCATCCGCCTGCGCATCTCGTCGCTCACCGATGACCTCGCCGAGGTGCGTCGGCGGCGTGGCCAGCTCCGCGATCGCCGCCGACGGACCGAGTTGCCGGCCGTGGCGCTGGTCGGCTATACGAACGCCGGCAAGACCACGCTCTTCAACCGGCTGACGCACGACACGGCCGTGGCCTCCGACGCGTTGTTCGTCACGCTCGATCCGCTGACGCGCGAACTGCGGTTGCCCAATCGCCAGCGCGCGGCGCTGTCGGACACCGTCGGCTTCATCGACCGTCTGCCGCACACCCTCGTCGCCGCCTTTCGCGCGACGCTCGAGGAAGTGGCTGACGCCGACCTGCTGCTGCACGTCGTCGATGCGTCGATCGACGACTACGAGCGGCACATGCAGGCGGTGGAGCGAGTCCTCAGCGAGGTCGACGCCGGCGACGTGCCCGTGCTGCTCGTGTTCAACAAGGTCGACCGCCTCGACGCCGGCGCGCGTGATCACCTGCGCCAGGCCTACGAGCACTCGCTGCAGATTTCCGCCGTCAGCGGCGACGGCGTCGATGGCCTGCTCGCCGAGATCGCGCGAGCGCTGGCGCTCGACACCCGCCGCGTCACGCTCTCCTTCGACCAGGGGCGGCCCGAAGACCGCGAGGCGATCGAACGTCTGTATCGCGTCGCCCGCGTCCTCAGCCACGACGCCGACGGCG